>JAGYNW010000082.1 GCA_018399915.1 Candidatus Omnitrophota bacterium | reverse complement strand
TCTTTTCATCTTTACGGATGACGTTCAACGCGAGAATACAACATTCCTGCTCCTCGCGTATGGCTTTATACTGACGGACCTTGCCTTCGCGATGCCCCAAATAAAAAATCTCATCAAAAAGCGGCATATGGATAAAAAGGTTTGAATGTTGAAAACCATAATCGATCAAATTCATTTAAACCGTGCCTCCTTTTTCTTTTCAATACAGCTTGGTTGCACAAGCAAGACCATTTCCCCCTTGGGTTTGCCTTGCGAAAAACGGGTTAGCAGTTGACTGGCCCGGCCCTCAATAACTTCTTCGAACTTTTTGGTGATCTCCCTTGCGCACACCATAAAAGGATCTTCTAAAACTTCGACAATATCCGCCAGTGTCTTACAAATACGGTGCGGAGATTCATAAAATATAATCACCCGTGACTCCTTGAGAAAACCGGACAATTTTTTCTTCCTGGCGCCGGACTTGACCGGAAGAAAAGCTTCAAAGATGAAACTGTGTGAAGCGAGTCCGGATAAGGTCAAGGCCGCCACCAAAGCGCAAGCGCCGGGGATGACAGTAACCGTGATATCATTGTCTTTGGCTAAACGGATCAGCCGATAGCCGGGGTCACTGATCCCGGGCGTGCCTGCGTCTGTGACCAGCGCAATATCCCGGCCTTCCTTAAGCAATCGCACCAATCGGTCTGCTTTCTTGATCTTATTATGCTCAAAATAGCTGGTCAGAGGCGTTTCAATCCCGTAATGATTTGTCAAAATACGGGTATGACGGGTATCTTCTGAAGCGATCAAATCAACATTTTTTAATGTTTCAACAGCGCGGAATGTGATATCTCCGAGATTTCCTATAGGCGTAGATACGATGTAGAGCATGGGGAATTAATTTTATAGAATTCGTTTTTATTCAACCGTTACAGATTTGGCTAGATTCCTGGGCTGGTCAACGTCACACCCTAATTGAACAGATATATAATAAGCCAGCAATTGTAAAGGCAAGGCCACTAAAAGCGGCGACAAGATCTCCTGGATTACAGGCACATAAATAATAAAATTCGCATGCTTCTTTATAGACATATCACCTTTCGTCGCTATCGCGATTATTTTACCCTTGCGGGCCCGGATTTCCTGCATATTGGAGATCATTTTCTCATAGATTTCCGATTGCGGAGAGATACAGACAACCGCGCGGTATTCATCGATCAGAGCGATCGGCCCGTGTTTCATCTCTCCGGCCGCATAGCCCTCGGCAGGAATATAGGAAATCTCCTTTAACTTCAAGGCCCCTTCAAGAGCCGATGGATAATTCACGTTCCTTCCCAAATACAGAAAACAGCCAAAATGTGAATTCTTTTTGGCAATGTTCAGAACCGAATGTTTCGTTTTCAAAATGCTGCGATACAAAAACGGGACCTTTTTGAAATCACCAAGGATCTTTTGCCTCTCCCTTGAAGAGATCCTCATATGGTATGCCGAAAGCTTCAAAGCCAGTAAATACAACATGCCCAGCTGGGCGACATAGGCCTTGGTCGAGGCGACCCCTATTTCCGGTCCCGCGTGGGTATAAAGCACTCCATCGGAAACACGCACCAAGGAGGAACCAACAACATTACAGATCGAGATCACCTTTGCGCCTTTATCCCTCGCCTCTTTTACCGCGGCTAAAGTATCCGCGGTTTCGCCGGATTGGCTTATAGGGATGATCAATGTTTTCCGGTCAATGATAGGGTCGCGGTAACGAAATTCACTGGATACATCAATATTGACGGGTATGCCCGTCATCGCCTCGATCACATATTTTCCGATCAGGCCGGCATGATAAGCGGTCCCACAAGCAACGATAAATATGCGGTCAATTCCCTTGATCTGCTTTTCGGTAAGCCCTATTCCTTCAAGAATAATCTTTTTTCCTTTGATCCGGGTCTTGATCATTTGTTCAAAGACTTTAGGTTGCTCATGAATCTCTTTTAACATAAAATGCGCGAACCCCTGTTTTTGCACGGCATCCACACTATAATTAATTTTATCAACTTTGGGTCGCATCCGCTTGCCTTTAAAGGTAAAGACATCCACCTTATCTTTGGTGATCGCTGCCATCTGTCCATCTTTAAGGTAAATAATGCGGTCTGTCATATCAAGGATGGCCGGCACATCCGAGGCTATATAATTTTCATTCTTACCGACGCCGATGATCAGGGGAGAACCAACCCGCGCGGCGTAAAGCGTTTCCGGATGCATCTGCGTAATGATGCCGAGAGCGAACGCGCCTTCCAGCTGGCTTATGACCTTTCTGAACGCTGTTAAAAAATCGCCATGATAACACTCTTCAATCATGTGCGCGATCACCTCCGTATCTGTATCAGACCGGAATTTATGCCCTCGCTTCTTCAATTGATCCTTCAAGATTTGATAATTTTCTATAATCCCATTATGGACAACAAGAAATTTCTTGGAACAATCCGCGTGAGGATGGGAATTGACACGGTTGGGCGCTCCATGCGTGGCCCAACGGGTATGGGAGATACCGATAGTGCCCTTATCCAAAGGGCTTTTTTTTAATAACTCTTCTAAATTCTGGATCTTTCCATGGATCTTGCGAACGACCAACTTGCCTGTCCGGGAAGAAATAATTCCGACACCGCTTGAGTCATAACCTCTATACTCCAGTTTCTTCAGACCATTGATCAAAACATGATCCGCTTGCCGCTCACCAACATATCCGATTATGCCACACATAATTACATTATTTAGAAATTACTATTATATTTCACCGACATTGAAAAAAACCGGATCGACTCTTATTTCTCTTCAACCGGCCGAATATTGATAATGGTTATCTGCTTATTATACTTATTCTTTTTTTTCGTGAAATGGACTTCTCCGTCGCAAACAGCCACTAGGTGCATCTTTCCTGTCACATTGAGGCCCGGTTGCCACTTATGGCCTTCACGCGTAAGAAGAGTGCCTGCTTTTACGCTTTGCCCTCCGGAAACTTTCAAACCCTTGGTCTCTCTGTAAAATTTTGAAGTTAAGCCGCCTACTTTTACCATTGTATCCTCCTTTACAAGGCCTTTTTGACCGAATCTTTAAACATAAGGCCGTACATTTTATAATAATCTTTTTTCTGTAAAATCACATTGCGGATGAACGGTGTGCCCAAAAAGCACATTCAGATCTAATAAGTTATAAAGTATATACCAATTTTAGAAAATAAGCAAACAAAGTTTACCAGACGAAGAACGGCGCAAAGCCAAGAAAAAGGCCACTTCAAAAAAATCCTAAAGTGACCTTTTCCGCTTTAACTTTTCACTTCTTATTTATTCAAAATGCTTTCAATCTCTTTCTTGTAATCTTCCACTGTCCGGGCTCGGGTCTGTTTCCCATTAATAAACATGGTCGGGGTTCCCCTGACGCCGACTTGACTTCCCAATCTTATGTCTGCCTGAATATAAGATTCCCACTGCGCTTCTTTGCCCTTATAATCTTTTTTAAATTGTGCCACATCAAGTCCCAACTGACCTGCCAACTCCTCATATTTTTCTTCACTTAACTGGCGGTTATTTTCCAACAGAAGATTGATCATCTCCAGATATTTGCCTTGCTCCCCCGCGGCAAAGGCGGCTTTTGCAGCGTTCTTAGCCTGACCATGAAAGCCAAGAGGAAAATTCTTGATAATCACGTTCACTTTCTCAGGATACGCCTTTTGAACCTCTAATAAAGGCGTATGAAAACGGGCGCAATAAGGACATTGAATGTCCATAAACTCTACTAAAGTCACAGGCGCGTCTTTTTTGCCTATAACCGGACTATGGGCGACCGGGATATCATGGACCTTATTAAGATCTTCCGTCGGACGGGTAGGTTGAGTTGGCGCTTCGACTTTATTCTTTGCTCCTTGCGCAGATAAAGCCCTCATTTGACTTTCCAGCATGGAAATACGTGCGTCTAAAACCTTTTGCTTTTCAATAATTGAATCAAGACCGTAATCATCTTTAACGTCAAACTCCCCGATGGCGTCTATTTTGCGGACGATTTGTTCCTGCCCTTTTAAAATAGCGATCTGCTGATCGTAAATAGCTTCAAAAAATGGGGACCGGGATTGCTTGGCAAGAATGCCCAAACCAATCAGTACGCCGATAATAACAACTACAATGGTGGTAAAAAGCTTGTTCTCCTTCATTCATATCCCTTTCTGTTACTAATCTGTTAATGCTGAATTTCTTACTCGCGCTATAACCTATTTCTAATTTTATTTATGATATCACTTTAAACGCCTACCTCAAAGAAAAATGTTTATTTCCCGCTGCTCTGCACCGCGACATAGACCCGTTCCAATGCCTGGGCTAAGGCCTGCGTCTGCAACAAATTCTGTCCAACGGACCGGTAGATCGTCCACTCTTCCTCCTTTTTCGCCACAGAAACCCAAAAATGCTGTGTCAAATTAGGCTCCGAGACAACCAGCCGGACCATCGCATGTTGTTTAACAGGATCGAAGAACATATCCTTGAGGATAATCGCTGTCTCTCCTTCTTGATTGAAAAATACAAATCTATCAGGATCAAAATGTTTGACTTTATAAGCTTTCAATTCTATTTCCTTTTTGACCGGATAGGTGACATTTGTTTTCTTCACAAACCGGATCTCAAAAAACTCTTGCTGCCCTGTTTCTTTCCATTTGCGCTCAAATTTCGTATTAAAATTTGTGGCAATTGTCCGCGTATGCACGGAAAATCCCGTTCCCCGGGACTGATTGACCACCCAGTGGACGTAAGGCTCAAAGTCCGTAACGATCAACAAAACACCGTCGTTTTTTAATCGGCTATTCAACAAATTCAAAAAATCAGAAGAAAACAACCGGAATCTTATATGCTTTTTTTTCGGCCAGGGGCAAGGGAACAGGCAATAGATGTTCTCAAGACAATCAGCAGGGATCAGGCGCTCAAAGGCTATCCACGCATCGATCCCCAAAAGGCGGACATTCGCCAGTGAACCTGGATCCTTTTTTTCGATAACAGTCATAGAGCCGGCGGCCTTGAGCAGCCTCTTTCTATCCTGTTCTATCCCGATATAATTTCTTTCCGGGTGACCCTGCGCCAAGGCAATCAAATGTTCTGCCAGCCCGAACCCGATCTCAACATCCAACGGAGCCTTTTGCGAAAACCGGTTATCCCAATCAATAAGGGACACGCATTCATATACGGGAATAAAATTCTTTAAAGAACATGACTTTGGGTTCACTCAGACCTTCCGCCCTGATTATGAATTAATCTTATTTTTTAACTGAAAGAGGTAATCTCTTCCCTTGCCGATCAAACGTTCCCCTTCAAAGACCAAAGGCGTCAACTCGTCTTCGGACACGATTCCATCGCTTTTTTGGATCCGAGTGTAATAGTAAATAACATTATAAACTTTATCCTCAGCCCGCAACATCTCCATCCGGTAAGGACTTTTTAAAGTAATCGGTTCAAGAACATTTAATGTGCTTTTGTCCTGCCTATATCCGATATTGATCTTATCGCCCATGATGCTCAAAACTTCCAGATAGGTCATCCCCTCATAAACATGGCTGATATTCGTTAAATTTCTTCTTCCGTCAAGATCGTGAAAAACTTTGTCCGCAGACTGCGGTACAGCGGGTTCAAAAGCGACCGTTGAACAGCCGGCTAAAAAAAGCATCCCTATGAATAAATATATTTTTTGCATAAAAACCTTTCTATTAAATCCTTGTTTTCCTTTATCTTCCGAAGACAAAATGCAAGCTCTCATGCGTGAGTGGCTTTCAACGGGGAGGCCCTAACCCTGTTTATGGGCGAACAGCTTAATCACATCCGGTCTGGTAAAATAGTAAAAAAGAACACAAAGATAGATTCCATAAAAAATACCCCAGGCTAAAAATTCGGGCTCAATAAAAATCAATCCTGTAAAAAAATTGGAGATCCTGTTAAGCCAGAGATCTGAAGGATAAAAATAATTGGCCATAATATCATTCGGCCCAAAAGCTTCATTAAAGGGGATCAACACCTTTTGATGATACGTTATGATAAAAACCTTGCTGAGCAGGTCAAAAAAAGCGGCTAAGAGGACCCAGGCCCGGGACAAACGATACCCCCACAATAATGAAACACCAGCCAAAAGATAAAACAAAGCGCATAGCATTTCGATGCCAACGGTCCCCCAAAAGAGAAGGCTCAAGGTCTTATTAAATAATCTGGGAGCGGTGTGTACCTCTATTTTTTTCTGGTCCTCCAGGGTTTCTTCCATGGATTGGGTCTTAAAAGAAAACCCGCTTTGGGCATGAAAAAAATGCCTTTGGCCCCTCTTGACGATGACACCTGTCCAAAGAAGACCTGTTACGAGAAAAATGAATCCGAACAATAAAATAACAAATTTCTGAGACATAATATTTTTCCTTTATCTAACTTTAACCAAAACGGCTCTCTTAATAAACCCTTTTATCTTCCCTGGATTGCCAGTAGGCGAACAGACGCTGATTTTCCTCCCTTAAAAAATCCCCAACAATAGCCACTTCACTCTTTCCCCATTGTTTCATGCGCTTATTCGATATGGTTAATTCATGAAAACCTGCCTTATGAGCGTCTTTGATCGCGCATCCATAGACAATAGTCGAAATATTGGCCCAATGACAAGCGCTGAAACACATCGGACAAGGCTCACAAGTCGAATACAGCACACAGCCCTTAAGATCAATGGTTTTTAATTTGCTACAGGCCTGTCTTATCGCATGAACCTCGGCATGTGCCGTTATATCCATACTTTTCCAGACCACATTATGCGCGCAGCTGATCACCTTGCGTCCTTTTACGATACACGCGCCAAAGGGTGTCTGACCTAGATCAATCCCGGATCGGGCTTTGGCAATGGCCATTAACATATATTTCTTATAAAATGTGGTCATTCGTATTCTCCCTGAAAACTTCTCCCTAAATTTACACTAAATGAAAAAGTAAAACAATAGTTTTCTCAAACCTTTTCGATTATTTTCCCTGCGGCCTACAGGACTCAGCGGTTTTTCATCCACCAAGAATAAAAAGGAAAAAAATCCCCTCATGGGCGATATTTCTATATAATAAACCTGTTGCGATCACAAAAAAATTTAATAAATTCATTGTACCTCAAAGAACATGAAAGCTTATGATTGAACACATCATTATCGGATGTATCCAGGGCGTGACCGAATGGCTGCCGGTCAGTTCTTCGGGCGTTATTACCCTGGTTAAAAAAAACATTCTCCACAGTTCCCAAAGCATAGAGGCATTAAGCAAAGAAAACCTTTTTCTGCACTTGGGCACCTTTCTTGCCGCGCTGATTTATCTCCGGCGCGAGATCCTTCTGCTTTGCAAAAGCTTATTCTCTTTTTCCAAAGCAGAGGAAGAACAAAAAAAGGTGCTGGTTTTCCTTTTCCTGTCAACACTGATCAGCGGTACGCTGGGCCTTGGATTGATCAAACTTTTATCTTCTTTCGAAGACCAATTTGATGTGACAGGCAAGCTTATTACCTGCCTTATCGGAATATTTCTCCTTTTTACAGCCGCTATGGAACTCAGTGTTAAAAAAAGCGGCCATAAAAGTCAGGACGACCTGCAGGTTCATGACGGTATTGCCTTAGGGATCGCGCAAGGATTTGCGGCCCTGCCGGGAATATCCCGTTCCGGAATAACAGTAGCGATCTTACTTTTAAAAAAATTTGATAAAACTACCGCGCTTAAATTAAGCTTTTTAATGAGCCTTCCCATTGTCTTTGCCGGGAATATCCTGATGCACTTTTCCGAAACAAATATTTCTCTTGAAGGCCTGACAGGTTTGGCCTCCGCATTCATCTTTGGGATCCTATCCATGCATGCGCTGATCCGCTTCGCCCAGAAAGTGAACTTTGGCTATTTCATGCTGTTTTTCGGAGCGCTGACGATCATATCCGCATTTATTTAAAACACTCGAATGAACCGGCTTGCTACAGTAGGGATGCTGGAAGTTTTTTGATTAAAGCTTCGTTCGGACGGTCTTTTACAACAGCTTTTAAGCTGCCTTGTTGGGAGTAATATCTTGCCTCGCCGGACTTCTTGGACCAAACGCTTTGCAATTGTCCATTTTCATAATATGTTCTGGACTTGATCCTTTGTTTTCCTTTATAGACATACTGCTTGCTTAAATGGCCATTCTTGAAATAGATGTTCTTGTAAATCAGTTGGCCTTTTTTATATTTAGTCTTCATCCGTAAAGCGCCATTAGAATAATACGCTTTATAAACACCATGCTTGAGCCCACCCGCCAGGGTGGTTAATGGGCTCGCGCTCAAAAAGAGAAAAACAATAAATACTATTTTAATAATTTTTTTATGCATAGTCGATTAAAAGCGGACCTGCCGTTATTACAGACAGCCAGTATTTCGTCTCCCCCCAAAATCACCTTTAAGGAGAAAGGATCCCGCCGGTGGTAATGGTATATGTGGTGGACCCTGTCACTCCCGGGGATGTCGGTGTTGCCGTATAAGTATAGCC
>JAGYNW010000081.1 GCA_018399915.1 Candidatus Omnitrophota bacterium | reverse complement strand
GTTCAAAGATCTCAAAATTCCTTTAGGCGTGGTTGCCACCGATATAAATACAGGGGAAGAAATTGTTTTTACCGAGGGCTCAGTGATCGACGCTGTCCGGGCAAGTATATCTATGCCCGGAGTCTTTGTCCCGGTTAAAATCGGCAACCGCTTTCTGACGGATGGCGGCAGCGTTAATCCGCTTCCAGTTGACATCGCCAAAAAAATGGGCGCAGAATATATTGTGGTCAGCAATATTGTTCCTTCACCCATAAAACGGGATACGAGTATTACCGGCAAAAAAAAGCCATTGAAAAGCAATCCCATGTATACGTTTTTACATCGTTTTTTTCCCCGGCCCAATAAAGAAGAGGACGATATTCCTGACATGTTCAGTGCTCTCTCTCAAGCCATGCATATCATGGAATACAAAATCCTTGAAAGCCGGCTCAAAGAGGCGGATCTGGTGATCACGCCGGACGCGAAGGCAATCGGCACACTGGATTTTACTAAAGCCAGAGACGCAATCCAAAAAGGCCAAAAAGCCGCGCAAGAACACCTGAAAAATAATAAGGCAGATTAGAGGGGAAGGACACGTTGCCTGATAATGAAAACACTGGAGGTAAAGACCATGAACATTCTAGAAAACATTCCTTACAATGATGATAAAATGGGGAAACGCAAACTTGTAGATGAAAAGCCTTTTCTTGTCATACAGATCGCCTTGCGGCCAGGCCAAAGTGTTCCCCGGCATAATGCCAATTCAAACGTTCATCTGCTTATCATCAAAGGGAACTTAACCGTTAATCTTAATGGAGAGGATAATCCGGTCACAGAAGGGGAGCTTTTGCCGGTAGCGTACCAGACACCCATGACCATTAAAAACACAGGGAATACCGAAGCAACATTCTTGGTCTTAAAAACACCCAATCCCAGCGAAATATAAAAAAAGACAGTTCTAAAGACAAAATGACGAACTATCAATACAATCAGGACACAATAAATATGAATAACTTCTATTACTACAGTAATGATCAAAGTTCATATCTTCATGCAACGAACCCTAATGACCATTGGACAATTTCGGTATCAGTCACAAATCCAACCCTGAGAGAACCCGTCAATGCCTATATTTTGCTTTCCCGCGGGGGATTTAAATAAGCGCTGCAATGCGCGCAACCGCTTACTTGAACTCTTTATTTAAAAAGCAATGATTAAGTATTGCGTCACTCGCATTGTTTATTTATTATAGTTAATTATATACAGCCCGACTACGCATTTACATAGGGACAATTTTATAGCTAGTTTAAATGATAAAAATTATTACTCAATTATTGATTATCTGAAAAGAACTAAAGGAGACAAACGTGACAGGCGCAGAAATTTTAGTGAAAAGTCTTGAAGACCTTGGGATAAAACATATTTTCGGCTACACAGGCGCGGCTATCCTTCCGGTCATGGATGAACTGGGCAAAAGCGCCATTGAGATCGTAGTCAACGCAAATGAACAGTCCGCGGCTTTCAGCGCTGCCGGCTATTCGCGCTCTGGTGATGGGGTCGGCATTGCGATCGTTACCTCAGGACCCGCAATTACCAATACCTTAACAGCTGTAGCCGACTCATTTGCCGACAGCATCCCCTTAATTGTTATCGCGGGACAGGTGCCTGAACACAAGATCGGCACTGATTCGTTTCAACATATCGATGTATCCTCTGTCTTTGGGCCAACAGCTAAAAAAGTGGTGCTGGTTGACAGGATAAACAATATTGAATCCATCATAAAAGACGCGTATTTTCTGGCAAAATCCGGAAAACCCGGGCCTGTGATTATTGACATTCCTATCAATCTGCAACAAAGCATCAATCAATACACCGGCGATAATATCGAGAAGTTTAAAACAGTTTACAGCAATGAATGGCATCTGTCAGACAGGCAATGCAAACATTTTTTCACACTTCTCACTAAGGCTGAGCGTCCCTTATTGTATTTGGGGTGAGGCCTTAATTCAAAAGGGGGGAGTGATGCTATCCGCCGTTTTAATTCCCTTTTTAATATTCCCTCGGTTAATACATTAATGGCCAAAGGGGTTGTAGATGAGAATGACCCGACCTCCTTAGGTCTGCTGGGGATGTTCGGCACGCCATCGGCTAACACAATCATTCAAAATAATGATTTCTTTTTCGCTATCGGTGTGCGCTGGGATGACCGCGTTGCGGAAAAAGTCGGCTTTGCAATAGAAGCTAAAATTGCCTACATCGATATCAATCCGCAAAAGGTCTGTCAGATTAAAAAGGAAAGGGATCCGGAATTTTCCTTTATCGGAGACGCTGCCAGCGCGCTTAATGATCTGACAGATTACGCGCAACGAAAAGACATCAAAATCACTATTGATAACTGGATCCAACACGCGCAAAAGTTGAAAAAAACATGGCCATTGAATTACTGCCGGGACAGCAAAGCCATCCATCAAGCCGAAGTCCTTGATCTTTTAAGCAAATTCATAAAGGAAGATACCCTCATTACAACCGGGGTGGGAAATCATCAGCTTTTAGCGGCTCAGTATTTACGTATGAGCAGGCCAAAATCTTTTCTGACCTCCGGAAGCTTTGGAACCATGGGCTTCGGCATGCCAACGGCGGTGGGGGCTTTTTATGCCAACCCGGATGCGACAGTGATCGTGGTTGACGGAGACGGAAGTTTCCGCATGAACATGGGCGAGATGCATACGATCGGTTCTTTGGGCCTGCCTATAAAGATTCTTTTACTTAACAACCAAAGTGACGGCATGGTACGGAACCTGGAAGATGTGATCTGTGACAAACGCCATTCTGCGACCGAAAGGAACTCAAATGTTGATTTTGCTGAATTGGCTAAGCACTGTCACTATGAGTTTGCCCAAAGAATAACGTCCCGCGATCAATTGCACGATGGGATCACCGCGCTTATGAACCATACCGGCCCCGGCCTGCTTGAAGTCATAACCGATATCGAAGAGGTCTTGTATCCGGTGGTGCGTCCAGGAACCTCTTACAAAGACATGGAGCTGGGGCCCTATATTAAAGAAATTCCAGACGCCTGATCCCTGGGTTTAAGACCCGGACCAAAGGGAGGTGGGTCGAAATACAGAACGCGCTATATGTTTAAAAATGAATTATCAAAAAAAATCATTTTTTATTTAACATTCGCGGCCTTAGGCCTGTTCTGGGCGGAAGTCATTTCTACAAATATTCCTCATGCACTTGTTAACCCGGTTGCCTATTTAATCTACGGACTGCTCTATGTCTTTTTTATTGATGCCCTCCTGAGATGGAAGGGCAGACAGTTCCTGCTCTGGTATATATTCGGTGTACTAATCGGACTTATAACCGAAACCTATGTCGCGAAGGTCTCTTTCTACGGCCTGGAACCGGATGCCCATCGTATTCTTGGATTCGCGCCTGGCGCGCTTATATTCATCATCTTTTTTTATCACGCCTTTTTTTCCTTTCTGGCCCCGGCCTATTTGGCAACACGATTATTAAAAATGCCGTTTCCCATGGCTTCTTGCCGATGGAAGGATGTGGCCTGCCTATTAAGCCCGATCATTTTATTGCCGATTGTTTATTCGCAACTTCTTAGCCGCAGCTGGACTGTCACACATTTAATGTCTTCTATGGCAATATCCGCCATGATCCTGATGCTCTGGATCTGGCTGTTACGTTCCTTGGGACCGATCAAAAATATTTTATTATGTAATAAGGAACGCCGGTATTTATTCTTTATTACAGCCGGTTTCTATTGCCTATTTTTATTCACAATGACAAACAAAGTTCATGGTCATGCGCCGACAGATATTCCCTTGATCCCCTTGCTGACAATGAGCGGTATAATTGCCTTTTTACTGATCGGGGCCCGGAAAGCTTTATCCAAAAACAAAAAACCTGTAACCGCAATCCCGTATTTTCCTGAAACCATTAATCTTAAACTCTTTGCCGGATGGCTTCTTTGGCACCTTTCCATCACGGCAATTTTGCTATCGCTGGATTCTCTGAAATCCTTATGGATATCTCTACTTGGCCCTTTGGCCTTTAGCGGATCGCTGATAGGCATAGGCCTGTTTATTATCACGACAGGATCCCTGTTAAAAATCTTTTTTACAAAATGTTCATCTCCTGAAATTGTTTGCAAAGAATATGATGGACGGTGCAAATAATCTGTGACATTATTAAAAAATCTTTTTAGCCGCTTTTTCCCAGGTTTTTCATAATGGGGGGCCCAATTTAATTTCAAGGAAACTAAATAAAATGAAACAATGGTATGAATCATTATTTGAAAACTACGCCCGCAAATATGATAAAGAATGTTTTGTCCAGGGAACAGGCGGCGAATGTGATTTTATTGAGCAAGAGATCAACCGCGATAAATCCCTGATGATTATTGATATTGGCTGCGGCACAGGCCGTCACGCTATTGAGCTGACTAAACGCGGTTATAACGTAACTGGCATTGACTTGTCTGAATCCCAATTGAAACGCGCCAGGGAGAAAGCCAAAGAGCAAGGCGTAGAAATCCCTTTTCAAAAACAGGACGCCCGCAATCTCCCTTTTGAATCCGAATTCGATCTGGCGATCATGCTCTGTGAAGGCGGTTTTCCCTTAATGGAAACCGATGAAATGAACTTTGAAATACTGAAAAACGCAACCAAAACGCTCAAGGCCAAGGGGACATTTATTTTCACCACATTAAACGGATTATTCCCGCTTTTTCATTCGGTTAAAGATTTTTACGCCTCGGTTGCCAAAGAAGGCAATGCCCAATATCAGGATTGTTCCTTTGATCTGATGACATTCCGCGATCATAATACCCATATCTTTGAAGATGATCTTGGCAACAAAAAAGAACTTTCGTGCAATGAACGTTATTATGTGCCCAGTGAGATAACCTGGCTTTTAAAGACACTGGGGTATGCAAAAATTGACATTTTTGGCGCGAAGCTCGGTGCCTATTCCCGGAACGACACACTAACCACTGATGACTTTGAAATGCTCGTTATCGCTCAGAAATAGAGACAACTATCACTCAAATATAAAATAAGGGGTTTGCTTATCATGATGAAAAACACACCAGCTACTGAAGAACACCAAATTCCCTTTAATTTGATCATTCCGTTTTTGTTAATCACATTCTTCTTAACCTGGGGGATTCTGGGACTCTATATTTTTCTGCCAGACCAGATGGCTTCACTGTTTGGGCAAATAACCGGACAGCATCCGCTTTTTTTCCTTGCTGTTTACGCGCCGGCCATCGCGGCTTTTATCCTGATTTTCACGCAAAAAGGCGTCAACGGATTTCAAAAATATTTCTCCCGCGTCTTTATGTGGCGCTGTTCCAAAGCATGGTATGCCTTTTTATTTGTTGGGATTCCGCTTGTTTTTTACATTGGCGCGGCCTTCAAAGGGACTCTTTTCTCTGAACCTTTTCCGTTTCCGAACGTGCCGGCTCTTTTAATGGCCTTAGGGTTAGCCGCGATTAAAGGGCCGGTCGAAGAATTCGGCTGGCGCGGATTTGCGCTTCCTTTGCTTCAGAGGAAATTCGCCCCTATCTGGGCCGGACTAATACTCGGGATTATTTGGGGGCTGTGGCATGCTCCGGCATTCCTGTTGAGCGGCACCCAGCAAAGTGCATGGGCATTCACTCCGTTTTTCTTCGGATGCATTGCCTTAAGCATCATTGTTACCGCCTTATTTAATGCCTCCCGCGGTAGCATTCTGTTGTCTGCGCTATTCCACTATATGCTGATGAATCCGGTCTTTCCGGATGCACAACCTTATGATACATATTTGTTTGTGTTGGTTGCTCTTCTAGTGATCTGGTTAAATCGAAAAACAATGTTTTTTAAAGAGAGTGGGTTTACAAAAGTTATCCCCTAAGCTCTAATATAGTATCCGCCTTGAGAAGATGAAGAAATATAAATTCATAAATGAGCACTAAGTTGTAACAAAATGAAAGAAAAGTTATTATTCCTATTCTGCGTTGTTATTGCAAATTGCATAACGATCAGTCTGTCTTTTGCAGCGGATCCCTCCACAGGAACAATCAAACAAAAACTTGTTAGCCGCATTTCACTCGAACAGGAAGAAATACAACAGGCCCAAGAACAAGGCATGCCGGAATTTGCATCGCCAACCATCGCCATGAATCAAAAGGCATGGCAAAAGATTCTCACCGAACGCCAAAGGCGATTAGATAATTTACTCACTCTTGTAACCAACACACCCGATGAAAAACTTGCGGACGTCCTTGTTAAATCTTTTTTGCATAAAAAAGATTATGCAGGTCGCTACCCGCCTTTAGAACCATACCTTTTACTTTTGGGTGAAGGCATAATACCTGCTTTCAGTAAACAGTATGAGCAAGCCGGGCCTCGCCTTAAGGAAAAAGTGCTTGGCATCCTGGGTAATACCCGCTCCCGAGAGGCTTTACCCATAGTCAGAAAGGCCCTTGATGATCCGAACCAAAGGGTCATGCTCTTTGCCCAAACAGCCCTCCGTCTAATCCTGAACCTTGAGGCTAAACCTGAATTAGAAAAAATGCTTGTCGAAACGAAAAGTTCCTGGGCATTGAAACACACCTTGAATGAAATATCGATTACGGGGGAGACAGACTGGTTCAATCATTTTTTTCAATTAGTCAAAACCCACAAAATTTCATTACAAGATATGGCATCAATCGGGAATCCAGAGGACTGCCCTGAAGCTTCGATCAGGGAAAATTTAGACTTTCTTGTGAACACGCTTATTTCAGATACGAACCCCCGAATACACACAGCGGATATGCAGTCATTAGGTGAGTTCTTACATCTCATTCAAAATGAACCCAAGGATAAAAGCGCGATTCTTGATGACGTGCTATCCCATTTACCTCCTGAGCGGTTAAACGCATTGAAGAAATACCCTGACGTCACCGAACTGGCCGGTGAAGATGAAGATGATCTTTTAGTTGCCTTGAATAAAACTGTCGGAAACCTGCGGCTTTATCCTGACAATGCATCAAAGATTGAATTGATAAATCCCAATGTGTTCAATAGGTTCAACGCGCTCAAAAATCAGAGAATCTTTTCCAAAAATTCATCCGGAGGCTGGATGGTCAAAGATCCCCTCTCCGTAAAAGAAATTAAAGACGTCCGCTGGTTCAACCTACATCTCCTAATGCAGGAGTTTCCCTTAATTGTCAGCAAAGATATTGATAACACCAACGCGAAAGATGTTGCCCGCCGGTTATTACTGTGCCTTAACCAGCGCCAGGATTTACTTTCCTTGCATCCCTTATTAACCGAATTATTGCGTGAACGTTTCGGCTGGGGAGGAAAGACCAAAGGATTTTCTTCAAGAGTAGAACGGCCCCATAATCGTCATATCGGGTTCTCAGATGACGAGACTGACCTGATCCTGCAAAGAATAGCTTCTAAACTGGACGCTGAAGATATTGAAAAATGGTTGGCGCAAAAACCATCAGACTTTTTAACGATTTCATTTCTTAATGATTTATTGGCCCAAAAAAATGGAGGAAATACCCCTCCTGGTAAAAATCAATTGTCTTTTAAAATCAAAGTTATGGACCAGGCCCAGAATGTCCTTGCCTTTTCAGAGTTTCAGCTCCAACAGGACATTGAGCAAAACATTGCTTTGCCTTCGCTGAATGAGTACTTTCCTGAACACAATATCAAGCTCACAGTTCAACTGGATCCTGATACGAGGATATTTCATATGGATCCTGTTTTTATCGACCTGAATCCTCACGCCGCAATTTTTAATATTTATGTGCCTGTTGCGGGAACCAATGAAATACCGCTTATTGAAACGATGGCAGGAAAAAAAGAAAAAACTCTTTGGGTATTTGAACATGTTGATGATTCTTTTTAAAAAAAATTTACATTCGGAAAATTTTAAATACTTACGCGCAAATTTTAAATCATTAATAAGGAAATAGCCCATGAAAAATAAAATACTCTTTTGGGGATTGGTTTTTATGTTCTTCGCTAACTTCGCATTCTCTGCTCTTAATGAATTCCGCTGGGGTGGGCCAGGATATGATCCCGCACTCCAAAAAAGAGGGTCAAGCCGTTTTTTAGTGCGAGAGCCCTTGAAGGATGATACCGCAATCACCATCTGGGTTGATAGCCAAGAAACCGTAAATGAGGTTGGCCACATGGACTTGATTTCTGAAGAGTCAACAACTATTTCTTCTGATAAATGTCATAAGGCGATGAGGCATATTACAGCTCCCTGGAGTTGTGCCTTTCAAAAAACAGCCTTTCAAAAGATGAGCGGCACAGGAACAATCAGGATCTTTAATCGTTCAGATAAACCTTTGCTCAAAGACAGGATTCCTTTTGATGCGATCAAGCGCCATTTGGGATCTGCCAATCCATCATATTCTTCCAAAAACGAATTGATTACCCCCCAAAAAGCCGGATTGTATTTTATTCCTTCTCCCCAGGGAAACGCATTGCCAGCACTGGTATTGACTGTATTTGCCGGAGGCGGATGCGACCAGGCCGGGCCGTTG
>JAGYNW010000080.1 GCA_018399915.1 Candidatus Omnitrophota bacterium | reverse complement strand
AGCGACGACAGCAAATCTTAAAAGCGAGACAAAAGAAAATGTTATTGAAGAGCTTGTGGATTTGCTCATTAAATCAAATGCATTGGAGAAAAAATATAAAAAGAAAGTAGTTGAAGTCTTGATGGCCAGGGAAGCCTTGGGTTCGACAGCCATTGGCCAAGGGATTGCCATCCCCCACGGGAAGAGCGACTGTGTTAATAAATTAATCGGATGTTTGGGGGTAAGCAAAAAAGGAATTGACTTTGATGCTCTCGACGGAGAGCCTGCGTATATATTCTTTTTGCTGGTCGCACCTATTGATTCCGCGGGGCCGCATCTGAAAGCGTTAGCTAAGATATCGCGTCTTTTTAAAGACAAATATACGAGGGATAGTCTTAAATCCGCAAAGGATGAGGATTCTATTCTTAAAGCAATTCAGCTTGAAGAAGATAGATTGTCGAAATTATAAAATGCTGAAAAATCCTTTTAAGTGGTTATATCCTGGCATGAAGGTTAAGAGGTGGCTCTTAACTTCATTAGTTGGTGTCGTAGTCGTCGGTGTTGGCGCTGTGCTTTCGGCTGAAGAGTATACGTTCATTAGTGGATTGGGTATTGTTTGGATCTTATGCGGAATGATTTTGATCGTCATGGGCATGGGAAAAATGATCGTGTCGCTTTTGACATTATTTCTTCCTCAAGGTGAAAAAGACTTGGTGAATATTCTTTATCAAAGGCGTTATTTAGAGAGAGGACCTAAGATTGTTACTATAGGCGGCGGGCACGGACTTTCGCATTTGATTTTTGGATTGAAAGAATATACATCAAACATTACAGCTATTGTAACGGTTGCTGATAGTGGAGGTTCATCAGGTCGTTTAAGAGAAGAGTTTAATATTGTAGCTCCAGGGGATATTCGTAATTGCTTGGTAGCTTTAGCCGATGCTCCGGCGCTTATGGGGGATTTGTTTCAATTTAGATTTTCACAAGATTCTGAATTGAAAGGTCACAATTTTGGTAATTTGTTTTTAACCGCGATGGTGCAAATTACTGATGGAGATTTTGAAAAAGCGGTTAAAGAAACAAGCAAGGTATTGGCGATAAGGGGAAAAGTGGTTCCTTCAACCGTTAGCAACGTTCATCTTATCGCAGAGTATGAGGATGGGACAAAGACAGAGGGCGAGGCTCAAATTCCTAACTCAAAATCCCGCATCAAACATCTATTTTTAACAGATCAAGGTGCGAATCCGACGGAAGATGCCTTACAGGCAATTGAAGAAGCAGATATTATAATTTTAGGACCGGGAAGTCTGTATACCAGTGTTATCCCAAATTTGATTATTAAAGGCATGAGTGAAGCAATCGCAAGATCTTCGGCTTTTAAGATTTATGTATGCAATGTTATGACCCAAAAGGGTGAAACAGACAGATATTCTGCCAGCGAACATATTAACGCAATTCTGGATCACTCTCTGAAAAATGTTATAGATGTTTGTTTGATAAATAATAATACAAATATTCCTACGGAAGCTTTGTCAAGATATAAGGAAGAAAAATCTTATCCGGTAACTCCAGATGCGGATAAAATTAGGGAATTGGGCTACAAAGTTTTTGCAACCGATCTATTGGGCGTGACTGATTACGTCCGACATGATTCCAAAAAACTTAATAGATCTTTAATTAAAATCATTGAATCCAATCGTGTTATTAAAAGGTAATGTATTGTTATTCAAGATCTTAATGAAAATTGTAATATGCCGAAACAGACCAGAGAAGTTATTATAAAAAATCCTCAGGGATTGCATGCAAGACCGGCCGCTATGTTTGTGCAGGTTGTCTCAAAGTATAATGCATCAGTCATTATCCAGAAGGGAGAGGAACGGGTCAACGGGAAATCTATTATGGGAATTTTGACATTAGGCGCTCAGCAAAATACGAAGATAATCCTTGAGGCTACCGGCGATGACGCACAGCAGGTATTGGATGAATTGGAGCAGTTATTAAATAAGGAAAGTATCGAATAATGAGTGAAATATTTTTAAAAGGGATTCCAGCCGCACCAGGTATCGCGCTAGGAAAGACATTTATCCTTGATAAGCAAGATTTCATAGTCGCCCCCAGGGCGATCATGGAGGCGGAAATCCCGATTGAGATAGCCCGTTTCGAGGAAGCTTTAATAAAAACACGTGAAGAAATAGCTGGGATAAAAAAGAAGATTGTTGCTGAGTTGGGAGATACCCATGCTAAATTTTTTGACGCGCATCTGCTTTTTTTAGAAGACCAATCCGTTGTTGAGGAAGTTATTAAGCGCGTAAAAACCGAAAAGCTTTCTGTCGAATATGTTTTTTCTGAAATATTGAAAAAATATACCAATATATTTTCTAATATGGAAGATGAATATTTAAGGGAAAGGGTCAGTGATGTCAACGACGTGGGTAGACGGATTTTAAAGAATTTGACAGATGAAAATAAGCTTCATGAGTTAGAGCACTTGAATGAAGAACTGATCATCGTCAGCCATGACCTTTCTCCTTCAGATACCGCGTTGATGTATAAGAAAAACATCATTGCTTTTGCAACCGATATAGGGGGAAGGACATCTCATACGGCTATTATGGCCAAATCTTTAGGCGTACCTGCGGTATTAGGATTGAAAGATGCAACGCTTAAGATACATAATCAGGATTATATTATCGTTGATGGAAGAAAGGGTTTGGTCATTGTTAATCCCACAGAAGCTACGGTTGATCGTTATCGGAATATTTTGGATTTAATCATTAAATCCAGAGATCAGTTTCAGAAGATTAAGAATTTGCCTACCAAGACCGTCGATGGAAAAGAAGTAACTTTGATGGCTAATCTCGAATTGCCAGAAGAGGTTCCTAGTGTGCTTAAGTATGGTGCTAACGGTATAGGATTATACCGAACAGAATATTTTTATATGAATCGTGAAGACTTACCTTCAGAAGAAGAGCAGTTTGCCGCGTATAAAAAAGTTGCCGAAACAATGAGTCCCCATGTCGTAACGATCAGAACCCTAGATTTGGGTGGGGATAAATTTATTTCGGCATTACAAATACCGAAGCAAATGTATTCGCATATGGGTTGGAGGGCTATTCATTTTTGCTTGGAGCGTCCAGATATTTTTAAAACGCAATTAAGGGCTATCCTTATGGCGTCCGCTTTTGGTAACATCCGGATGATGTATCCCATGATCACCGGAACCGGAGAATTTCGTCAGGCGCAAGTCATTTTAAATGAGGTTAAAGAAGAACTGCGCAAAGAAAAGATTCCTTTTAATGAAGATATGCCAGTTGGTGTCATGATTGAGGTTCCTTCTGCGGCTGTTACAGCGGATTTATTGGCGAAAGAAGTAGATTTTTTCAGCATAGGAACGAATGATCTGATTCAATATACGCTAGCGGTAGACAGAGTAAATGAACAGACAGCCAGTCTTTATGATCCGGGGCATCCCGCGGTTTTAAGATTGATAAAAAATACGATTGAGGCCGCTCATGCGGAAGGGATTAAAGTCGGCTTATGTGGGGAGATGGCGAGCGAACCGATTTTGGCCCCTATATTGTTGGGATTAGGTTTGGATGAGTTTAGTATGTCGCCGTTAAGTATTCTTCAGATTAAGAAATTCATCAGGAATATTAAGTTTCAAGATGCGCAAACATTAGCGAATGAGGTGCTCTGTTTATCTACGGGTCAAGAGGTTGAGAATTTTACAAAAATACGGTTAAAAGAATTAGATCCTAATTTTGTGACAACCGAAAGATCAGACGATTAGCCTCAACTATTTTTTTAATTTGCAAAGAGAAGGATTATTATGAAAGCACTTGTTTTAGCGGCTGGATACGGCACTAGATTGCAAGATATCGCTAAAGACACGCCAAAGCCTTTGCTTGAGGTTAATGGTAAATCTTTAGCAAATTATTTGTTAGACAAGATTCAAAGGTTAGCAGATATTGATGAGGTTATCCTTGTTACAAATGATAAATTTTACAAAATCTTTATTCAATGGGCCGAAGAACAAGGGGGTTATCCTTTCCCTATAAAGATAGTTAATGATGGAACCAAGACGCCTGAAGACAGATTAGGCTCTATAGGAGACATTGATTATGTTTTAAAAAAGGAACTGATTAATGATGATTTGGTTATCTTAGGTGGAGATAATCTTTTTGATTATGATTTAATTGAATATATATCTTTTGCGAATAAAAAGCATGATTCGGTAACCATCGGGCTATATGATATTAAAGATTACGAGCAGGCCAAATTGTATGGCGTTGTTTCTGTTGATAGTAATCGTAGAATAGTTTCTTTTGAGGAAAAACCTGCGGAACCGAAATCGACACTTATTGCGATGTGTTTTTATTATCTCCCTCAAAAGACGTTGGGCCTTGTCAGCACCTACTTAGATGAAGTTCAGAAATCTGATACAGCGGGTGATTACATCCGATGGTTATGTCAAAATAACGATGTTTTTGGGTATACGTTCAATGGTAAATGGTATGATATCGGAAGCATAGAATCTTATGAAGAGGCAAGAGAGAATTTTCAGGAATAAAGTAATCGTTGAGAACAATATTAGGATAAAGAAAGGTTGGGAAATAAGTGAAAGGAAAGTATTTTGTTACATCAGAGTCAGTAGGGAATGGTCATCCGGATAAAGTTTGTGATCAAATTTCAGACGCGGTTTTAGATCAGGTATTGAAAAATGATCCCAAGGGCAGGGTGGCATGTGAAACTTTCATATCCACGGGTTTGGTTATTGTCGGTGGTGAGATTACAACTAAAACTTTCATAGACGTGCATAACCTTGTGCGCCGTGTATTAACTGACATTGGTTATAATCATCAGAAATATGGATTCAATTGCCATACTTGTTCCATCCTTAATGCCATCAATAGTCAATCTCCGGATATTGCCCAAGGGGTAGATACCGGTGGGGCGGGTGACCAAGGGATTATGTATGGCTATGCAACCGATGAAACCAAAGAGCTTATGCCCCTTCCGATTACGTTAGCCCATAAATTAGTTGAAAGGGTGGAGAAAGTAAGAAAGTCAGGGCAGTTGGATTATTTAGGCCCTGATTGTAAAAGTCAAGTTACGATCGAGTATGACGATGATAAGCCAGTCCGCTTAGATGCGGTCGTGTTAGCCTGTCAGCATACCGAAAAGATTTTAGATAAAACAGGTAAAAAGATAACTAAAAAAGCACGGCAGGAAATTATAGATACGATTGCCATGCCTATTGTTGGAAAAATGGCTGATAAGAAAACGAAGTTTTATGTTAATGAAACTGGAAAGTTCGTTGTCGGTGGGCCGCAATCGGATACAGGCGTTACGGGGCGTAAGATTATTGTAGATACGTATGGAGGAATTGTCCCCCATGGTGGAGGGGCTTTTTCTGGCAAGGATCCGACCAAGGTTGACCGGTCCGCTACTTATATGGCTAGATATATTGCGAAGAATATTGTGGCGGCTAAGTTAGCTAAAAAATGTTTGATCCAGCTAAGTTATGCGATAGGATATCCCGAGCCGATCAGTATTATGATTGACACATGTGGTACAGGCTTGGTCTCAGAGCAAAAATTGGTTTCTGCCGTACGCAAGTGTTTTGATTTAACGCCCAAGGGAATTATTAAAGCATTAAATCTAAAAAAACCCTGTTATGAAAAAACAGCTTCTTATGGACATTTTGGCAGGGGTATTTTTACATGGGAAAAAACAGATAAGATCGCAGCCTTAAAAAAGTTGGTTTAAAGTAAGTGTAATTCTAAGATTAAAGATGTAAGTGTCAGCATTTTCCACTTTCGCAATTTTCATCCAGGGATTTATGTCTTTTATAAATGGAGAGGTTTAATATGACAAATTCAACAAAAGCCAGCAATGATTACAAAGTGAAAGACATTTCTTTAGCCGCCTTTGGGCATAAGGAAATTGAGCTTGCTGAGTCGGAGATGCCGGGCTTGATGTCTTTACAAAAGAAATATGGCGAAGAAAAGCCTTTGAGCGGTGCCCGGATCATGGGATCTCTGCACATGACCATTCAAACGGCGGTTTTAATAAAGACATTGGTTAAGCTCGGTGCCGATGTGCGTTGGGCAAGTTGTAATATTTTTTCAACCCAGGATCATGCTGCGGCAGCGATCGCAGATTTAGGAGTACCTGTTTTTGCCTGGAAGGGGGAGACGTTGAAAGAATACTGGTGGTGTACGAAGCAAGCTCTGTTATTTCCGGACGGCAAGGGACCAGACCTTATCGTGGATGATGGCGGAGATGCTACCTTAATGGTACATCTGGGTGCCCAGGCGGAAAAAGATCCTTCTTTGCTAGAAAAAAATGTAGAAGCAGAAGAAGAGATAGTTTTATTTTCCGTGCTTAAAGAAAGTATAAAGGAAGACCCTGCCCGCTGGCAGAATATTGGCGCAGGGATAAAGGGAGTATCCGAAGAAACAACCACCGGAGTTCATCGGTTGTATCAGATGATGGAGCAGGGTAAGCTTTTGTTTCCTGCTATCAATGTTAACGATTCAGTGACGAAATCAAAATTTGATAATCTCTATGGATGCCGGGAATCTTTGGCCGATGGAATTAAAAGAGCCACAGATATTATGTTAGCCGGAAAAGTGGTGGTTGTTTGTGGCTATGGAGATGTTGGTAAAGGGTGTGCTAAATCAATGAAAAGCTATGGTGCCAGAGTCATTATTACTGAGATTGATCCTATTTGTGCTCTTCAAGCTTCTATGGAAGGATTTGAAGTTACCACGATTGAAGAGGCATTAAATGAAGGCAATATTTTTGTAACAGCCACCGGGAATTTCGATATCATTACTGCTGAACATATGTCAAAAATGAAAGATTTGGCAATTGTCTGTAATATTGGTCATTTTGATAATGAGATTCAAGTTGCTAAGCTTGAGAAGTGGCCGAGGGTTAAGAAAGTGAATGTGAAACCTCAAGTGGATCAATATTATTTCCCCGACGGGCATTCAATCATTTTGTTAGCAGAGGGAAGACTAGTAAATTTAGGATGTGCTACGGGTCATCCTTCCTTTGTCATGAGCAATTCTTTCACGAATCAAACATTAGCCCAAATTGATCTTTGGCAAAAGGAATATGAAATTGGTGTTTATCGCTTGCCAAAATATTTAGATGAAGAAGTGGCAAGGTTGCATTTGGAAAATGTGGGCGTAAAGTTAACGACACTTACTGAAGAACAGGCCCGGTATATCGGGGTAAAAGTGCAAGGGCCTTATAAACCAGAACATTATAGGTATTAACAAGTTTAATGAGAAAAAAGAGGAAGGCAAAAAATGTTAAAGATTTATTACGACAATGATGCTGATTTAACTGTATTAAAAGATAAGGTGATTGCCATTATTGGATATGGTATCCAGGGTCGTGGTCAAGCATTAAATTTGCAGGATAGTGGTTTGAACGTTATCGTTAGTGAATTAGAAGGCACAGATAATTTCGAGCAAGCCAAAAAAGATGGGTTTACACCGGTTGATGCTAAGGAAGCGGCTAAGAAAGCGGATATAATTCAGATCTTAACACAGGATCATGTGCAAGCATCTTTGTATGCAAATTCTATAGAAGAATCAATGGGTGAAGGGAAATCTTTGGTCTTTTCTCATGGTTTTAATATCCACTTTAAGCAGATCGTTCCACCAGAAAATGTGGATGTTTGGATGATTGCTCCTAAAGGCCCCGGCGCCTTAGTGAGACAACAATATGAAGAAGGTAAAGGCGTTCCCTGTTTAGTCGCGATTCATCAAGATGCATCCGGAAATGCGATGAAAGATGCGTTAGCGTATGCTAAAGGTCTAGGCGGAACCCGAGCGGGTGTTATTGAAACAACTTTTAAGGAAGAGACAGAGACGGATTTATTTGGAGAGCAAGTGGTTCTTTGTGGAGGTGTCTCTGAACTTATAAAGGCAGGTTTCGAAACCTTGGTGGATGCCGGTTATCAACCTGAAATAGCGTATTTTGAGTGTTTGCACGAACTTAAACTCATTACGGACCTCATTTATAAATCCGGCATTGATGGCATGCGCAAAAAAGTTTCAGACACCGCGGAATACGGTGATTATTCCCGGGGTCCAAGGATCATTAATGGCCAAACACGTCAAGAAATGAAAAAAATCTTATCTGAGGTGCAAGAGGGAACTTTTGCTCAGGAATGGCTTAATGAGAATAAGGAAGGGAGAACTAAGTTTATTAAATATCGAGAGGATTCTAAGGCTCATCAGATTGAAAAGGTTGGGGAAAGCCTAAGGAAAATGATGCCCTGGATGGAATAAACAAGGGATTGTTTCTGCGCCGGTAAATCGTTGATAGGCGTATTTTGTTATTATTCCGCGAAGAGGGGGGTTGATTGAAATTATGAAACTCCATTTAGGCTGTGGATCAAATAAATTAGAGGGTTGGGTCAATATCGATTCTGTAGAGGCATGTAATCCTGACATGATACAGGATATTACCCAACCCTTACCTTTTGAGGATTTGTCAGTTGATGAAATCCTCGCCGAAGATTTGCTTGAGCATTTCGATAAATACATGCGTTT
>JAGYNW010000008.1 GCA_018399915.1 Candidatus Omnitrophota bacterium | reverse complement strand
AAAATGCCTAAAAAAGCAAAAAAAAGGCTATTTTTTAAGAATTCCTGCCACACTCACATGCCTTTTAATCTATTCAGGCCCGTATCCAGGTCTGCCCGTCTTTACCGTCCTGCACAATAATGCCCTGAGCCTTCAAGGCATCACGGATCGCGTCAGAACGCTGAAAATCCCTGGCTTTCCGCGCTTGGGCACGTTCTTCCAGTAAGGCCTTCAACTCATCACTAAGAACTTGCTCCTCTGTGGTAAAATCAAACCCCAGGGCATTGGAAATGCGCAAAAGCACCTCCAGAGCATAAGAAAGTTTGGCTCCCTTAAGCGGGTCCTGACTTTCCAACAGTTGATTACACGTTTTGATCAAATCAAAAAGCACAGACAAGGCCTTGGGCGTGTTAAAATCATCATCCATTTGCACCAAAAAGTCTTCCCAGTATCCGGTGATGCGCGCCATGCCCTCATCCTGGTCCGGATCAAGCGCCCTGGGGCCAAAATTCTCCTCCAACTTGCGCACAACCATTTCGATCCGGCCAAAAGCGATCTTCATCTCCTCCATCTTTTCCCAGGAAAAATCGATCTCACTGGAATAATGCGATTGCAAATAAAACAATTTCAGAACATTGTGCGAATACCGCTTTAAGACCTCATCCAGGGTGATAAAATTCCCTAAGGATTTGGCCATCTTCTGGCCGTTGATCTTCAAAAGTCCGTGATGAATCCAATACCGCGCGAACGGCTTACCTGTCAAGGCCTCGGATTGCGCGATCTCATTTTCATGATGCGGAAATATCAAATCCCGGCCCCCGGCGTGAATATCCAAAGTCTCACAATTCAAATACTTCATACTCATGGCCGAACATTCAATGTGCCAACCCGGCCGGCCTTGCCCCCAAGGACTTTCCCAAAAAGGCTCCCCTGCCTTGGCTTTTTTCCACAAACAAAAGTCCAGCGGATCTTTCTTCTTTTCATCCGGGCCGATGCGGACCCCTTCCAGCATTTTCTCCGTACTCTGCCCTGAAAGTTTTCCATAGGCCGCGAAACCCTTCACTTTAAAATAAACATCCCCGTCGGATTCATACGCCTTGCCTTTGGCGATCAAAGATTCAATGTGCGCGATCATCTCAGGAATATTCTCCGTAGCCCGCGGTTCGACATCCGCAAAATTCACCTTCAAGTTTGTCACATCCTTTTTGTAAAGGCCGATATTATCAGACACCACCTGTGCGAAAGGCTTATTGAGTTCGTTCGCCTTTGCGATGATCTTGTCATCCACATCGGTAATATTGCGGATAAAACGGACTTGATATTTCCTGTTCTTTAAATGCCGGCAAATCACATCAAAAACATAAAGACTGCGGGCATGCCCGATATGACACTTGTCATAGACCGTCACCCCACAGGCATACATGTTGATGCTCCCCTTTTTTACGGGGATCAACTCTTCTTTTTTCCTGTTTAATGAATTGACTATCTGAATACTCATAAATACAAAAACTCCTTTAGCTCTGTGGGCCCTTGCTATTGCGCTTTATTCTCCAGATTCTCGATCCGCTTGCTGAGCTCATCCAAAGATTGGGTCAAGGGATCCAGTATCTTAATATGATCCATATTCTTATCGATCTTTTTGCCATCCTGTTTCGTTACCCGGCCCGGCACACCGACAATGGTCGAATTTTCCGGCATGGAATGCAAAACAACCGCGTTAGCCCCGATGTAGCAATTAGATCCGATGGTAATGTTCCCTAAAACTTTGGCACCGGCTCCGATGACAACATTATTCTTAATGGTAGGATGCCGTTTGCCTTTTTCCTTTCCGGTCCCGCCCAAAGTCACCCCCTGAAAAAGCGTCACATTATTTCCGATAACGGTCGTCTCGCCGATGACTACACCCATACCATGATCCACAAAAAATCCGTCCCCGATCTGCGCGCCGGGATGGATCTCAATGCCGGTCAAAAACCGGGAGAGAAAGGAAAACGCCCGGGCCAAAAAAGGCAAATTCCGCTGCCACAAAAAATGCGCAATCCGGTGCAATATCAAGGCGTGCAGGCCTGAATACAAAAGAATAATCTGCAGATAACCCGTTGCGGCCGGATCTTTCTCCTTAGTCGCTTCCACCTCCTTGGAAAAAACAGAGGCCACAAGTAAGAGCACACCCGCGAAAATTAAAATCACGACAAATAAAACAATTAAAATCCCCATAGATCCTCCTCTTTGCAAAAACTATTCTTTGATCAGCAATACCACAGCCATCGCTGCCATGCCTTTGTTTTGCCCGATAAAGCCGAGGCCTTCATGCGTCGTAGCCTTGATATTAACTACGTTCTCATCGACGGCAAGGGCATAAGCCAAATGAAATTTCATCTGGGACTTATGCTCCGCGAGTTTCGGCGCTTCAGCCTGAATGATCACATCCAGATTATTCACCTTGTATGCCTGCGCCTGCATGCGTTCCACGACTTTTTCAAGAAGACGCATACTGGCAATATCCTTGTACGCAGCATCATCCTCAGGAAAATGTTCACCGATATCACCCAGGCCTAACGCACCCAGGATCGCATCACAAACCGCGTGGATGACCACATCCGCATCCGAATGACCAAGCAGTCCCTTATCATGGGGAATCTCGACTCCGGCGAGAATAAGTTTTCGACCCTCAACCAGTTTATGGACATCCTGCCCCAATCCGATCTTTAAATTCATGGTTCCTCCTTAAGATCCTAAAAACTACTTAAAAATGCTTCCGCCACGATCAAATCCTCCTGCGTGGTGATCTTAATATTGCGGCAATCACCTTTAACCACCTTAACCGGATGGCCGATCTGTTCAATCAAAAACGCATCATCTGTCGAAACCATCTCTTTATTCTGGGCATGCGCTTTCACTAATAAATCTTTTTGAAAAACCTGCGGGGTTTGCACCTCCCACAATTGGCTCCGGTCCAAAGTCTTAAGAACCTGCATGGTGTCCTTATCTACCTTCTTAATTGTCGGCTTGACTTCTGTAGCGACAATGACCGCGGCGTTGAGCGCGCAAAGAGTGATCGCTTCATTAATCACCTTCTGCGAGACCAAAGGCCTGGCGCCGTCATGAACAAGGACCATCTCCGTGTCTTGATCCAACAGGCGTATTCCATTAAAGACGGATTCACGCCGGGTTGCGCCTCCTGCAACCAAATGCTTAACCTTTCCTAGCTTGTATTCCTCCAGAATGCCACGATACCTTTCCATGAAGTCCGGATGCCCTACCACAAGGATACTATCGATCGCCTCATTAAGCGCCAAGGCCTGCAGGGCGTGAATGAATATGGGTTTTCCGTTTAAAGGGATCAATGGTTTAGGCACATCCGCCTTAAATCTTAGACCCAACCCGGCCATGGGCACGATCGCTTGTGTTTTCATGAATACCTTTTCCGCTTTATTGATATAATTTTCTCACTCAGAAATCTTTCCAAATACCATTTTCCCTGATGGGTTTTGCAGAACCGATGTAACAAGAATTCCTTTCTCGCTGCCGATGGCATCAGCCGCCTCGCTCACCACCACCATGGTTCCGTCATCCAGATACGCGACCGCCTGGTGGGGTTCCTTACCTTTTTTCATGAGTTTTAAATGCAACTTCTCACCGACAAAGACAATGGGTTTCATTACATTGGCCAACTCATTAATATTTAAGACATCAACTCCCTGAAAAGACGCGACGCTTGCTAGATTGAAATCTGTCGTGCAAACGCGCGCGTCAAGGAGTTTCGCCACATGCACCAACTGGATATCCACGCCTTCATCCGCAACAAGATTTTCCTCATTGTGGATAGCGATATCGATATTTTTATCTTCCTGCATCTCCCTTAACAGTTCCAGACCCCGGCGACCCCGTTGCCTTTTGAGGTCATCCTCCGAATCCGAGATCCGCTGCAACTCCTGCAAAACAAAGTCCGGAACAGCTAAACGGCCGGATAGAAATTTCGTCCTGTAAATGTCTTTAACGCGCCCATCAATGATCGCGCTGGTATCCAACAGGGTCAGGCCCTCATAACTGTTTTGCCTTTTAAACCGCATGTAAGGAATGACAATATTGAACTCATCCTTACCGCGTAACGCCATAACCGCACCTAAATAGGAAAAGATCAGCGTGAGCACGATCTCCGAGATAGAAAGGACGAACTCCCCTAGAGGTAAAATCCTCAAGATATTTGATATCAACTTGGCCATCAAGACCCCCAGCAACAGGCCAAAGACCAGACTGGATAGGCCCCGCACCGAGACCTTGGACAATAGCTTCTCGATCAGTATCAAAATAAGGCTGCAAACCAATCCATACTGCGCGCCCAAAAGAGGCTCATGCAAAATAATGCCGATGTAATACCCGACAACGCCGCAAATAAAAACAAAAAAACATCTGATAAAGGACAAAGACATGCGCGTCTCCTCATTTATGTTTTAAGTTAATCGATCCAATGCCTCTTTCACGGTTTCCACCGGTAGGATCTCAATATTCTTGACCCCCAAATCCTTCTTGTTTTTTAAATTATTTTTCGGAATAATACATTGACGAAACCCCAGCTTTTCGGCCTCCTTGATGCGCGGCATTACCTGACTGACACTTCTGACCTCTGAAGAAAGCCCAACTTCGCCCAGGACCACGGTATCATAAGATAACACCTTATCCAAAAATGCCGAGGCCACAGCCAAGACCACGGCCAAATCCGCGGCTGGGTCCATCACCCGAACCCCACCGACAACGTTCAAAAAAACATCCTTATCCTGCAGATGTAATCCCAACTTCTTTTCCAAAACAGCGATCAACAGGGCTAACCGGTTAGAATCAAAACCCTGAGCCTTTTGCCTCACCGCGGAAAAGCCTGAAGGACATACCAAACCCTGTATCTCGACTAAAAACGGCCTGGTGCCTTCCATGATCGGGACCACCACCGAACCGGACGTATCCTGCGGCCTCTCCGCCAAAAATATCTCAGAAGGGTTTGCGACCTCCTCCAGTCCACTGGAACACATTTCAAAAACACCGATCTCATTGGTCGACCCGAACCGATTCTTAGTGGCCCGCAAAATGCGATAAACCGAATAGCGTTCACCCTCAAAATACAAAACCGTATCCACAATATGTTCCAGGACACGCGGCCCGGCAATCATGCCTTCTTTAGTAACATGTCCGACCACAAACAAGGAAAACCCCTTGGTCTTTGCGGTATGTGTTAAGAACGCGGAACATTCCCTGACCTGGCTCACACTACCCGGGGATGAAGGGATATCCGGATGGTAAACAACCTGGATCGAATCAACAATAACGATATCCGGCTCCATGCGGCCAATGTATTCCAGGATCACGCTCAAATTTACCTGACTGACGATGTACAAAGAATCATTTTTTTCCGAAGTTAATCGTTGGGCGCGCATGCGGGTCTGCTGGATAGATTCCTCTCCACTGACATAAAGCACCTTAAGGCCCTGGGCGCTTAAACGGCAGGCGATCTGAAGTGACAAGGTGGATTTTCCGATTCCCGGATCGCCTCCGATCAAAGTAACACCGCCGCGCACAACCCCACCACCCATGACATTGTCAAACTCGCGGATCCCGGTGATATGCCTTTTATCATCATTAACATCCACCTCGGATAACAGCACAGGGTTTTCATTAAATTCTACGGCATCCCGTTTATGTTTGGGCTTAACGACACTTTCCTCAACAAAGGAATTCCAGCTGTCACAACTGGCGCATTTGCCTTCCCATCGGGGAGATTGCGCCCCGCAATTTTGACACACAAATATGGATTTTGTTTTCATAAACGCAACCTTCTTCTTCAATATTATTAAGGACGGCGTAGCAATTTCCAGGGGTTTTCTTTCAGGTCGGAACTCAATTCCCTTAAATCCGTGTAGATGCGATCATCATAAAAGAATTTCCCTAACGTACCCCTGCCCTCTTTCAAATTATGGGAAATATCCGACAGATCCGATGTCAACCCCTCCAGATTGTCATACAAAGCATCGTCGTTCAACAGCCTGCCTAATGTGCCTTTGCCCTCCTGCAAGGAGACGAGTATCTCATTGACCTTGAAAGTCATAGTATTAAGATTATCGATCGTGCTTCCGATAGCCTCCATACGTTCCCCATCGCCGACAACTTTATTCACACTGAGGATGGATTGTTCCAGTTCATGGGCGACCTCCATAAGCCTTTCAGCCAGGATCTCCTGCGCGATAGGATCTTTACCAAGGATCACCTGACCGTCTTCATAAAAGGAATCGGTAACGACTCCAGGAATGATCTCCACATACTTTTCTCCCATCAATCCCAATTGATTGATCATGACCGTTGAATCACCGGGAATCTTTACCTCCTGATCAACCAGCAGTTTTACGCTGGCCTTTGTTTTGCGGTCTTTGATATCAAAAAACAAATCAATCTTTTTGACAATCCCTTTATCAACACCGGCGATCCGGACCGGAGCATTCTTTTTAAGCCCATTGGCGAAGTCAAAGACGACTTTGATGACCTTGCCCTTATTCATAAAAGAGGAGCCCCCGACGGAAAAAACGAAAAACGTTAACAATACAATTCCAGCGATAACGAACAACCCAACTTTAAATTCCAGATTTGATTCCTTAGGCATAATCATCTCTCCTTATCGAATAATGTGACATCTTTTTTATTTCGCGTGACCAAAAATCAAATTTTCTCCCTCGGTAATGGGGCCCTCAGCTTCTCCGGTAATAAATTGCCTTACCACCGGATGTTTTGTGTTCTTGATCTCCTCCGAGGTGCCTTCCGCGATAACCTGTCCATGGTAAAGCATAACCATGGAATCAGCGATTTTGTAAGCCGAGGTCATATCATGGGTAACTACGATAGAGGTGACTTTCAATTTATGGCTCAATTCCACGATCAGGTTATTGATCGCGTCCGCGGTGATCGGATCAACGCCGGTGGTGGGCTCATCATACAAAATGATCTGCGGCTCCATGCACAAGATCCGGGCTAAACTGACGCGCTTTCTCATACCCCCGCTCAGTTCTGAGCTCATCATTTTCTCCACATCTTTTAACCCCACCATGGCCAAAGAGTCCTTGACCCGATTACGTACCGTCTGCCGGTCCAGGTCCATAAACTCATCCAGAACGAACGCAACATTTTCCTCAACGTTCATAGAATCAAACAGCGCGCCACCCTGAAAAACCAATCCCATCTGCATCCGTATCTTATTGTACTCTTTCTCTGAAAGGCCCGTCACCTCAACCCCATTTATTTTAATGGAACCCGCGTCAGGTTGGACAATGCCCATGATATTCTTTAAAAGTACGCTTTTTCCAACCCCGGAACGACCGATAATAACCTTGGTCTCTCCGCTATTGACCTTCAGATTCAAATTATTAAGAACAATGTTCTGTCCAAAAGATTTGCATAAATGGGAAATTTCGATCATTTTTAGACCCTAAAAATAAAATAAAACACCGTTGTAAACAAACAATCGGCGACAATGATTAAAATAAAAGATAAAACGACCGACGATGTCGTTGCCTTGCCAACGCCTTCGGCCCCGCTTTGGACCTTAAAGCCCTCATGACAACCCACGGTTGCGATGATGGCACCGAAACAAATGGTCTTGATCAACCCCGTCATGATATCTTTCATAGTCAAAGACTGAACAACCATCGAATAAAATAAAGGCGCGCTGATATCAAGCTTAAAAATACAAAGAACAAAACTTCCGAATATTCCGATCAAATCGGCAAAAATGGTTAGAACCGGCAGCATAACGACTAAAGCTGCCAAACGCGGCACAACTAAATATTTCACAGGATTAACCGCAAAGGCCTTTAAGGCATCTACCTGCTCGGTCACGACCATAGAACCAATCTCCGCGGTAATGCCGGCGCCAAATCTTCCGGCCACGATCAAGGCGGTCAAGACCGGTGCCAACTCTCTGGTAAGGGAGACCGCGACCACGCTGGGGATGTAGATCTCCGCTGATAGCTCAATCATCTGATAAGCCATCTGTAAAGACATGATGATACCGATAAAGAACGCCACTAAGGCGGAGATAAAAAAGCTCCCGGGCCCTACACGGAGCATTTGCGTGAGTATCCTGTCCGCCTTTAAAGGGGGAACAAAAAGCAAATACACGGACCGCAAAAACAAAAGGCTCAGTTGGCCGGCATAACGGATAAAAGTGACTAAAAAATTATTCGTGATCGAAAGGATTGTCTTAACCATTAGAATTCAAACGAATTTTCTACCCCAAACATGTCCATCCCTTCATTGTCCAGGGAATACCTGTGCGGGTCTTTCCGCATAAGATATTTTAATTCGGTCTTGCCCTTTTCTTTTTGCCCGGAACTTCTCAATGTCCATTCCAGTTGTGAATCCGTGTCCCGGATCAACGGTGAAATCTTTAACGCGGATACCTGTTTCAAGAAATCCTGCTTCTGACTTAAATCCATAGAGCCCTGAAAGGTAAAAGCCATTCCCTCGGATTGTGAAACCGCGGATTCCCGTATGCGCATGCGCGGATAGACTCCCTCAATATTGAGTAAAAACTTATTGTAAATCAGGTCGGCCACATGCCCGTCAAAACTTTCCAGCTTCCCGTCTAAAAAAATCTTGTCTAACGGCCCCTGAATCTGGATCTTTCCGGAAACCAATCCTGAGGTATCCGGATCTTCTTCACCGGTCCAAAACGCCAAAAAAGAGACCATGGGAATCGAAGATAGCTGCACCGTCAAATTCAGATAAAAAGGATCCCTCATATCAAAAGAACCATTACAGATGATCTTTCCAAAAGAAACATTTTCAAGCCAAAGCTTGCCATGCCGGAACTCGAAACGACCGGAAAGCTCTTTAACCGGCTTGTAATCAATCAGCGAGTACTGACTGGATAAAGTCCCCTCAATGATCTTTGAGCCGCTTTCAGGGGAAGACCGGACAGCCACATCCGCCTTCATATCACTGGAAATATCAAAAAAAGGCGTCTGAAAATGATTGGTTTTGATGCCGATAGTGTAGGCGTCCGGGGAGCTTTCATCAATGTTCACCGCAACAAAACTTTTCGGGGATTCTTGAGAAAAAATACGCAGTTGATTCTGATCGAGATCCCATTCTCCGTCAAAGGCAAAAGCCCAAACACCTTTGGTCCACAGCACCAGAAAAAAACACAAAAAACTAATGCGATTGAACTTCTTTCTTTCCATTACAGAACTAGCCTTTCCTGCCCTTTTCTTCCAAACTCTCCGCCTGGCATGCCGTAGATAAAACCTCTTTATTCTTTACTCAAAAACTAAAACATCTCCATCCCTGTGCGCCTTAATAATACCGCTTCCTTTGTACTGTCCCGAAATAACCGCTTCGGCCAAAGGATCTTCCAACAAGCGCTGGATCGTTCTTTTTAAGGGCCTAGCCCCATAGACCGGATCAAATCCCTTTTCAATGATCAGCTCCAGGGCATCGTCGGGAAGCTCAATATGAAGCTCTTTTTCTTTGAGCCGTTTGACAACATCCGCGATCTCTAACCGCACGATCTCTCTCAGATTATCCTTGGTCAAAGATTTGAAAACAATGATATCGTCAATACGGTTCAAGAACTCCGGTTTAAACGTTTTCTTTACCTGATCCAGAAGCCGGGTCTTCATGCCTTCATAATTCTCTTCCTCACCTCCGGCAACGAACCCTAGCGATCCTTCGCTACCGACCATATGCGCGCCCACATTAGACGTCATCAATATGATGGTATTTCTAAAATCAACTTTTCGTCCCAGGCTATCGGTCAAACGTCCCTCCTCGAAAACCTGCAATAACAAGTTAAAGACATCCGGGTTGGCTTTCTCAATCTCATCAAGGAGCACGACGGAATAGGGCTTGCGCCTGACCTTCTCGGTTAATTGGCCACCCTCTTCATAACCCACATATCCCGGAGGCGCACCTACAAGACGTGAGACATTAAACTTATCCATGTACTCGGACATATCGATCTGGATCAAGGCATCTTTGCTGCCAAACATAAACTCAGCCAATGCCTGTGCCAGCAGGGTTTTTCCCACACCTGTCGGTCCCAGAAAAATAAAAGATCCTATCGGCCTTTTGGGATCTTTAATACCGGCACGCGATCTTCGCACCGCCCGGGCGATCGCGCTGATGGGTTCCTCTTGGCCCACAACAATTTTACTGAGCTGCGATTCCATCTGTAAAAGTTTCTTGCTTTCTTCCTGCTCTAAACGCGCCAAAGGCACTTTTGTCCATTGAGAAACCACCTTGGCGATCTCTTCATACCCGATAGTCAAAGTCACTTCATCCCGTTTCTGCGACCATTCTTCCTTGATCTTTTCCAGATTCTCCCGGGCCTCTCTTTCTTTATCACGCATCTGGGCCGCCTTCTCGAAATCCTGGCTTTTGATGTAAGATTCCTTTTCGTTACGCAAATTCTGGATTTCCGCTTCCAGCTCTTTCATGCCTTCCGGCACAACCATTTCCTTTAGCCGTGCGCAGGAACCCGCTTCATCCAGAATGTCCACAGCCTTATCCGGCAAAGCCCTTCCGGAAATGTACCGGTCTGATAATTTTACAGCCGCATCAATGGCCTCATCGGATATTTTAATGCGGTGATGGGCCTCATAGCGGTCCCTAAGGCCTTTCAGAATTAAAATAGCCTCGTCGATCGAAGGAGGTTCCACCGTGATTGTTTGAAAGCGCCGTTCCAAAGCCGCGTCCTTTTCAATGTATTTGCGGTATTCATCCAGGGTCGTGGCGCCAATACACTGTATCTCTCCTCTGGCTAAAGCCGGTTTTAAGATGTTGGCCGCATCGATCGCGCCTTCAGCCGCGCCTGCGCCCACTAAGGTATGCAACTCATCAATAAACAGGATCAACTTTCCGGAACGTTTAATCTCATCCATAATGGCCTTGATCCGTTCCTCGAATTGTCCCCGGTATTTAGTCCCCGCGATCATCAAGGCCAAGTCCAAAACTACAATGGTCTTATCGCGCAAGCTTTCCGGCACATCGCCATTGACGATCCGCTGCGCTAAACCCTCAACAATAGCGGTCTTTCCCACACCCGCTTCTCCCAAAAGGACAGGATTATTCTTTGTCCGGCGGCTTAGCACCTGCAGAATCCGATCGATCTCTTCACTCCTGCCGATTACCGGGTCCAACTTGGACTCTTTCGCCAATTTATTTAAATTCCGTCCATAAGCGTTGATCGCAGGGGTCTTCTTGGCCTTGGCATTCTCTTCACCAACAAATCCGGGGATCCCGGACCCTAACAACTCCATGACCTCATTACGTAATTTACCCAGATCCAGCCCAAGGTTCAACAGGACCCTGAAAGCCATGCCTTCGCCTTCCTTGACCAGCCCCAACAGAAGATGTTCGGTCCCGATGTAATTATGCCCCAAAGCCCGGGCTTCCTCAGCCGAAAGCTCTAATGCCTTTTTGGAACGCGGGGTAAAAGGGATATCTCCCATCACCTGTGTTTGCGGCCCCGGCTGCACCATCTTCTCGATCTCTATGCGGATAGTCTCCAGATCCAATCCGAGTTTCTGTAAAACCGCGGCGGCAACTCCCTCGCCTTCCCGGACCAATCCTAACAAAAGATGTTCGGTCCCGATGTAATCATGGTTAAAACGCCTGGCTTCTTCTTTGGCATACACAATAACTTTTCTTGCTCTTTCGGTAAATCTATTAAACATGTCTAATTCCCTCCCAATTTTTGTCTGATAACACTGGCTCTTTTTGTATCACGTGCTGCCGCGGATAATTTCTTTCCTTCAATCTTTTGTAAATGCGCCGGTTGAATCATGATAAACAGCGCGTTGATATCTTTCCTGTCCACATCTTTGACAATATCCAGATCGATCCCCAGCCGGACCATGGACAACAATTCAATGGTTTCCTGACTCGAAATAATATGGGCATTCTTCAGGATCCCATAGGATCTGAAAATCTTGTCTTCGAGCATCGGGCGATTCTGGACCAGGAGAGCCTGACGGGCCTGCTCCTCCTGCTCAATGATCTGCCGGATCAATTCATTAATGTTCTGTATGACATCCCGCTCACTATACCCCATCGAGACCTGATTAGAGATTTGGAAAAAATTCCCGCTGGCCTGGGTCCCTTCGCCGTAGAATCCCCTGGAGGCGAAATTCAATTTTGTGACCGCGACCAGGACCTTATTGATCTGTTTGGTCATGACCAGGGCAGGCAAATGAAGCATGACCGAACCACGCATGGCGGTTCCTGTATTCGTAGGGCATGCCGTCAGATATCCCCATTGCAAAGAATACGCAAAATCCAACTTTTTTGATAAAGCGTCATCAATAGAGTTGGCGATCTGCCAGCACTCATCAAGATTTAATCCCGATTGCATCAATTGAATGCGCAAATGATCTTCTTCATTGATCATTACCGAAAGATTTTCTTCGTCTGAGACCACCAAGGCTTTGCCTTCCGAAGGTTCCGCGTGCTCGTGGCTCATCAGATGCCGTTCTACCAAAAACTGCTTTTCGATCATATCCAGATCATTGATTTTCAAAAAAGTCGCTTGTTTAAAAAAGTTGATCCGGTTCATGACCTCTTCGATTAAAGATAAAATCTCAACTAAATCCTTCTTTTTCGCCTTGCTGGGGAAGGGTTTAAAAGCCAGGTTACGCGCCAACCGGATCCGGGAGGACATAACAATATGGGAATAATCCCCAACCCCTTTTAACCACTGACCGGTATTGTTAATAAATTTATCTAATATCATATTATCCTTCATTCCTTTTTTCGATTTCCCTGATTTTATCACGCAATTCCGCGGCTTTTTCAAACTGCTCTAAATGAATAGCCTTTAACAATTCGTTTTTCATGCTCTGGATATCCTCAATTTTTTGTTTTTCTGCCTTGGGAACGGAAACAGGTGTTTTTCCCAAATGCTGATTCGCACCGTGGATCTTTTTTAAAAGCTGCGACAAATGGGTCTTAAAAGCATCATAACATTCGCTGCATCCCAATCGACCGAACTTCCGGAAATCCTCATAACTCAACCCGCAAGAAGAGCAACGGATCTTCACTTTTGATTGAACATCTTTTTCCTGTTTGCCAAAATCCGATAACCCCGCCAAAAGATCGGCCAGACCAAACTGCTGTTCCATTTGAGCGCTTTTCTCTCTGGCGCATGATTCGCAAAGATGCATCTCTGAAATCTGTTCATCTACGATCTCGGTCAAATGAACAGTCGCCTTTTTCTTTCCGCATACATCACAATGCATATTCAATCCTTTTCTTTCTTTGATTTCAAGCTGTTTACCGCTGCTTGCCCTTAATTTAATATTTGACCCCGTTCTTGCTGGTCACATTTTTAAAAGCCTTCAACATCTTTTTGGTAATAGGTCCCGGCTTCCCATCCGCGATCAGACGCCCGTCAACCTTGACCACCGGGATCAACTCGGCTGCAGTGCCGGTAAGGAAACATTCATCCGCATTGTAAACTTCATGACGGGTGATCATCTTTTCTTGCGTTTTGTATTTGGCCTTAAGGGCCAGGGACATAACCACATCCCGGGTAATCCCTTTTAAGCGACCCTGGCTCGGGGTGGAAAGGACTTTATCTTTAACGATAAAAATATTATCACCTGTACATTCCGCGACATAGCCCAAATGATCCAACATGATCGCCTCGCGGTAGCCGGAATTGTTCGCCTCGATCTTAGCCAAAATATTATTCAAATAGTTAAGCGACTTCAGTTGAGGATTAAGCGCCTCGGGATTATTCCGAAGCGTCGGCACGGTAATGATCTCCATGCCTTTGTCATAAAGTTCTTTTGGATAAAGCGTGATCTTATCGGCTATGATAACAATATTTGCATTGCCCTGGCACTTCAACGGATCAAGCCCCAGATCCCCCTCGCCGCGTGAAACGACAACCCGGATATACGCATCCTTCAATTTGTTCTTTTTTAATGTCGCCACGATGGCCTTGATCATTCCCTGCTTTGTCAAAGGAACCTTGAGCATCAATGTGTGCAGGGTTTCATAAAGCCGGTCGATATGCTCCTGCAGCTTAAAAACCACATGATTATAAGCCCGAATACCCTCAAAGGCCCCGTCGCCGTAAAGGTATCCATGATCAAAAACCGAAATAGTTGCATTCTTTTTCTCAACAAATTTTCCGTTTAAATATATTTTCATTATTCCCTCTCTTGTATTATGGAATTAAATTCCCGTCTCTCATACTTATTGTTCTGTGAGATAGATTGGCGATGCCTTTATCATGTGTCACAATGACCAGTGTCTGCGCGTTTTTATGGTTGAGCTCCATCAAAAGCTGAATGATCTCCTGCCCGCTTTGGGAATCCAGGTTCCCTGTCGGCTCATCACAAAATATGATCTTGGGATCATTGATCAGAGCCCGGGCGATCGCCACGCGCTGTTGTTCTCCTCCCGATAATTGATACGGTTTATGTTGCTTTCTTTCTATCAGACCGACTTTACGCAAATACTCTTCTCCCTTAGCCGTCAATGATTTCGCATTGCTTTTGTTCTCTTTTATCAACAAGGGCAAAATAACATTCTCCAACGCTGTAAATTCCGGCAATAAATGGTAAAACTGAAAGACAAAACCCAGGCTGTGATTCCGCAGTTTAGCGCGCTGCTTATCACTTAACCTGTAAATATCCTGCTCATCCAATTTGACAGTCCCCTGCGTAGGTGTATCCAACCCTCCCAAAAGATGCAAAAGCGTAGATTTCCCGGCGCCTGAAGGACCTACAATACAAACGAATTCCCCGGCGGTTATCTCAAGATCAATGCCCTTTAAAACCTCTAACGGTTGGCTGAGCTGATCATAAACTTTTTTCAGACCGGTCGCTTTCAGCATGCCTGTCTCTTCCCCTTATCTTTCATTCCCTAAAGTAATCCAAAAGTATTATTCATAGCGTAAAGCCTCGACAGGCTGTAGCCTGGATGCCTTTATCGCCGGATAAATCGTGGCTAAATATGTAATAATGATAGCCGCGCTGACAATGGCAACCACGTCAAATGTCTGGATCTCAACAGGAACCCTGTCGATGGAATAGATCTCCTGCGGGACCTTCACATAAGTCCTGAGGATGTAACACAAACCCAAACCGCTGACCAAACCCCAAAAGATGCCCAATAAACCGATATAAATCCCCTGTTTGGTAAATATCCTCCTTATCGAACTTTTGGGAACACCAATGGACTGCAAGATGCCGATATCATGTACCTTGCTGGTAACCGTAACAATCAGTGTACTAATGATATTGAACGAGGCAACGATAACCATCAAGGTTAAGATGATAAAAAGGCCCCATTTCTCTAAAAACAAAGCCTCAAAAAGATTGCGGTTAATATCAATCCAAGTTCGAACAAGATAACTCCGTCCCAAAACATGGTAGATCTCCTCTTTTACGGCTTTGGCATCTTCAGGCCTGTGCAAGGTCACGCCCACGCCGGTCACAATGTTTTCCGGCAAATCAAATATCCTCTGCGCCTGCGCCAGATCGACCAGGATCAAATTCATATCATAATCTGCCATTCCGGTATTAAAGATCCCGACGATCTCAAGGGAATAACGCCATCCCTGCCCGGCGATGCCTGATCCCGGCGAAATAAGGATAAGTTCATCCCCGATATCATAACCGAAATACCGTGCCAACTCCAAACCGACAATGATCTTATTCTCGGTCAAATCTTTCAAAGAACCTTTCGTGACAAACTGGTCAACTTGCGTAATATTCTTTTCCGTTTGCGGGCGGATACCGCGGATAATAAGGCCTTTAGCCTGTCCCGAACTTTCTAAAAACACATTGCCCTGGATATACGGCGAGGCGTTCTTGACGCCGGCCACCTGATCCAGTTTATTGACAATCGTATTGTAATCCCGGATCCCTATCTCTTTTTCGACCATGACATGCGGAGTCGTGCCGATAATCTTCTCCCGCAGATTATTGCCGAAGCCGGTCATAACCCCGATGACAACGATCAAGGCGGCCACTCCGATCGCCACGCCACAAATAGAGACAATATTAAGAAAAGACAAAAATCTGTCCTTACTCGCAGATATATACCGGTAGCTTATAAAACTTTCATATTTCAATCGAAATTATTCCTTAGGTTCTTCGTCCTGCTTTTTAGAAGCAATCGGTCTCATTAACGGAAACAAAATGACATCTCTGATCGAAGCCGCGTTCGTCAACACCATTACCAGACGATCAATGCCCACGCCCAAACCTCCAGCGGGCGGCATGCCGTATTCAAGAGCGTTTAAAAAATCTTCATCAATGCAACGGTTGCCGGTCTCGACATCATCCTCAAGATCCTCGACCAGCCTCTTTCTCTGTTCCTGCGGATCATTAAGCTCTGTATAGGCATTCGCGATCTCCATACCGGACACAAAGACCTCAAAACGCTGGGAAATCAGGGGATTATCGGGAGAGGTCTTGGCCAAGGGACAAAGAAATGTAAAATAATCCGTTAAGAAGACCGGATTGACGATCGCGTCCTCTTCAAGCATATCCTCGACAATATTCATGACCGCTGATTTCGTCATTTTATCGACTTTTAAAGAATGGCCTTTAACTTTTTGAACTTTTTCCATCATGACGGCGGCATCATCCCCGGGATCAATATCAAATTTATCCTTTACGATCTTGGCAAAAGACCTGCGTTCCCAAGGCGTACTGAAATCGATCTCTTTGCCCTGGTACGCCACTTTAGAAGAACCGGTTATCTCAAGAGCCAAATGGCTTACCAGATTCTCGGTTAACTGCATCATGTCCTCATAATTGGCGTAAGCCTGATAAACCTCCAGCATAGTAAATTCCGGGTTGTGCCGGGTGGAAACCCCTTCATTGCGGAAATTCCGGTTCATTTCATAGACGCGTTCAAGCCCGCCGACAAGCAGTCGTTTAAGATATAATTCCGGAGCGATCCTTAAAAAAACATCCATATCATACGCATTATGTTTGCTGGCAAACGGCTTACCGCGCGCGCCTCCGGCCAATGGCTGTAGAATGGGTGTTTCGACTTCTAAAAAACCGCGGCTGTCTAAAAACTCCCGGATAAGCTTAACGATACGGCTCCGCTTAATAAAAACATCCCGCACTTCCTGATTGGCGATCAGATCGACATACCGTTGACGGTAACGGATCTCCACATCCTTTAATCCATGCCACTTTTCAGGCAAACACTGCAAGGATTTGGACAAAATCACATAGTCCAGAACACGCACGCTTTGCTGACCTGTTTTGGTCACAAATAAGTGTCCCTTAATACCGACGATATCGCCGATATCGATCTGTTTAACGATCTCAAACTGTTCTTCGGACAAATTGTTGGCTTTAATAAAAAGCTGTATCTTGCCGCTCTTATCCTGCAGGTCCATAAAATAAACCTTGCCATGCTTCCGGTTAGCGGTGATCCTACCTGCGACTACCACCTCTTTCTCCTCGACAAAATCGGATAATATATCTACAACAGCCATGGCCCCCGGGAAACGATGTCCATAGGGATTGACCCCTTTGCCTTTCAAACCATCGATTTTTTCCAACCGGACATTCTTTATCTCATCAATCTCCATTATCTTTCCTGTTCTGTTCGTAAAAAAATTTATTACTATTTATATTAATAATGATAAGTTATATGATTATATAGAAAAACAACTAGGGTGTCAATTAAAAGGGAGGAGCCTTTTTCGGCGAGAAATGATGATATTTTCCCGATTTATGAGAATAAAGAATGATTTTATTCCAAGCGCGAAAAACCTGATTTACAAGGGCTTTTAAGAAGCCGCGCCAATGCTCAAACAGAAACAATGCAGATGCCGGCCCTGTTTGCCATTTGAAGGCATTTCTCTTTATGAATAATAATGGTTTTTCCCTGTTCAATAGCCAGGCACGCGATGCGCGCCCGGATCATAGTGCGGACCGTGCGCGGCCCGATGACAGGCACATCAAAACGGAGATCCTGATTGGGTTTACTCATCTTGATGACCACCGCGCCTTTCTGAGCGATCCGGCCGCCACGGGATATGGCCCTATCCGTACCTTCCATCGCCTCAATGGCAACAATGGCCTTTTCTTTCACGACCACGGTCTGCCCCACATCAATGCCGCCCATCATTTTGGCAAGCGTCCTTCCAAAAGCGATATCTTCCAGCTCTAGGGCTGATGGTCCGCGCCGTGTCAAAGTCCCCTTTGGCGCCAGATTCTCCTGCAGCAAAAACGTGGAATCAACCAGCTCCATGCCCCGGGATCGCAATTCATCCGCAATAGCCATAAAAATCGTATCTGCCTTACGGTCTTTGATCGCCTGAAAAATCTTTGTAAAGGCCTGGTCAAACTTTATTTTTGGATCAAAAAGATTTTCAGGATTAACCTGGCCGGCCATCAAAACCTTAGTAATGCCCTCGTTCTGAAAATACGTAAAAAGCTCACCAAGCTGTCCGACATAAAACATGGCAAGCTTATCCACGAAAAGACGCAACCCAAAAGAGGTATCCCCTTTAATCCCAGCCGCAACGACACGAAAGCCGTTGTGCTTAGCCTTTCGCGCAAAAACAAGGGGAAACTTTCCGTTTCCTGCGATCAATCCCAATTTTTCTTTATCCATAATAAAAAGGTCACAAAAGGCATCTGATCTTAATTAGGAAAATAAGATAAATGTTTTTTGTGACTTAAAGTGTCCATTAAAACGGCAAAAGATTACACACGGAAGGCTCCCTGCAAAGGTACAAATGCCAGGAATCCTTCCTGGGTTAATTACTCAGGCCTCTTTCGGATGTTTTGACAAAAAAAACAAGGTGCTCAAGCTCAGCGCACATTGGCAACTCTTCTGTAATCTGTTGCAAGGCGTGTTTTTTCGACAATCCGCTTCGGAACAGAATCTTAAAAGCTTTTCTCAAGATCTTAATCACCTCGGCATCGAACTGCGCACGTCTCAAACCTACCATATTAATGGTTATGGTCTTCGCCGGATGGCCATCACACATGGAAAAAGGCGCGACATCTTGAACCACTTTGGAGCAGCCCCCAACAATGCATAAGCGACCTAAACGGGTGAACTGATGTACCGCGCTTAAACCCCCGATCATGGCATTATCTTCCAAAGTCACATGCCCGCCTAGCGTCGCACCATTAGCCATAATACATTTGTTCCCGATCACACAATCATGAGCGATATGCGAATAGGCCATAATCAGATTATTATCCCCAATGACCGTTTTACTGCCGCCTTCGGTTGTCCCGGGATTAATGGTGACGTATTCCCTTATGACATTATTTTCCCCGATATTCAAAAAAACATTGTCATCCGCGGAATACTTCTTATCTTGCGGAGCGCTTCCAATGACGGCGCCGGTATAGATCTTGCAGTTCTGACCGATTTTTGTCTGACCGGTAATCACGCAATGTGTTCCCACACGCGCATTATCACCGAGGCTGACTTCACTATCAATAACCGAATAAGGGCCAACACTCACCCCAGGCGATAATTTAGCACCCGGTTGAATAATGGCTGTTTTGTGAATATTTACATTTTCCATAATATGTTTGTATTGTAACGGAATTCTTTGAACATTTATATAGAATTCTTAAAAATCTAAATAGGAATCATCGGCAAAAGAAAAGGTCATCGTGGCTTCAGCCGCTACCTCGTTGTCAACCTTGCAAATCCCTTTGACTTGGGCAACACGGCTCTTGCATTTAACAACCGAAACCTCCATTACCAGTTGATCTCCTGGCACCACCATACGCCGGAACTTCACATCATTGATCGCCATAAACAAAGCCAATTTTCCCTGGTGGGATTTATTGGTTAAAATGACCACGCCCGCGGTCTGTGCCATGGCCTCGATCATCAAAACACCCGGCATCACCGGTTTCGTCGGGAAATGCCCTTGAAAAAACCCGTCATTGATCGTCACGTTTTTGATGCCTAAACCTTTGACTCCTTTTTCGATCTCAATAACCTTATCCACCAGAAGAAAAGGATAACGATGGGGAAGAATGCTCATGATGCCGGAAATATCGATCTCATGCTTACCCTTGAGATCAAAGGAAGGTATCTCATTTTTTTTCAGATACTTCTCTTTTTGTTTTTGTATCGCTCTGGCCAAACGGAGGTTTAAAAAATGACCGCTCTTGACAGCAAAGACATGCCCTTGGATGCGCGTGTCTAATAATGACAGATCTCCGATAAGATCCAGAATCTTATGTCGGGCGAATTCATCGACGAAATGGGATTCATTATTAAGAATACCCTTCTTCCCTACGATCAAAGTATTCTCATAGTTAGCGCCTTTACCCAGGCCTTTGGCTCTCAACTCTTCGGCTTCATCCTCGACGCAAAAAGTCCTGCAAGGCGCGATCTCTTTAAGAAATGTTTCTTCATCAATGATCATATCGACGAATTGTGATTTCAATAAAGGATAATCGTAATCCAATACATAGGATATCCGGAAATCCGGCGAAGGCACAATATAAATAGAGGCCCCATTCTGCTCAACCCCCAAAGGCTCTTTGATCTCAAAAATGTCCACCGCCTTATCCTGCTCAACAATACCGGTCTCTTCAATCGCGTCCCAAAAACCGATCCCGCTTCCATCCAGCCCCGGAAGTTCATTGGCATCGATATCAACAAATAAATTAGAAATCCCCATGCCATACAAAATACTTAACATATGTTCCACCGTGTGGATGGCGGCCTTTCCATTTCCCAAAGAAGTACAACGGGGGATATCCGCATTCTCACACGCATTGTTGATATCCGCTTTAACGTGCGGCTTGCCCTCTAAATCGACACGGACAAAAACAATACCCGTATCAATAGGTGCCGGCCTTAAAGTCAAATTGACAGCATTTCCCGTATGCAGCCCGATGCCCGAAATCTTTATCGGTTTTTCAATGGTTCTTTGTTCCACGGTTATCCCTTAATTTTTTCAATTTTTGATTCTAATTCCTCAATCTTTGCCTTCAAAGATTGAATGGTTTTCACATACAGCGGCAATCGCTTAACACAGGCGTTTATGCGTTTCGCTTCATTATGCGGACTGACTGGGACACCTGAATACATAGTCTCTTCTTTCAAAGATTTCGTAACCATGCCCCGCGCCGCAACAACCGAATTCTTTCCGATAGTAATATGACCTACGACCCCGACTTGACCGGCCAGAATACAGTTATCTTCGATTACGGTACTGCCAGAAATTCCGCATTGAGCAATAATAATACAACTTTTCCCGATAACGTCATTGTGCGCGATCTGCACAAGATTATCAATCTTGGTATTTTTCCCGATAATGGTCTTATCAAAGCGGGCTCTATCAATAGTAACATTAGCGCCTATCTCAACGTCATCCTCAATCAATACCGTTCCCACCTGAGGGATCTTCTGATGGACACCTTCGACTTGCACATAACCAAATCCATCGCCACCGATAACCGTACCGCTATGAATGATAACCCTATTGCCGATAAAGACTTTCTCGCGAATGGTTATGTTGGGATAAAAATGACAGTGCGCGCCGATCTTTGTCTTGGGGCCGACATAGCACCCGGCTGCGATAATCGTGTTGGCACCGATTTTTACCCCTGCCTCAATAACCGCGTAAGGGCCTATGCTTACATTCTCTCCTATAGAAACATCGTCCGCGATCAAAGCCCGCGGATGAATGCCTTTATCAAAAGGAATTTCTTCTTGCAGACAAGCGGTCATGATCCGGGCAAAAGCCGCGGAAGGATTATCAACCCGAACAATCGTTTTATCCGGAATTGAAACATCCCGCGCCGTGATTACAGCGGACGCCCG
>JAGYNW010000079.1 GCA_018399915.1 Candidatus Omnitrophota bacterium | reverse complement strand
TCCTTTAATGTATTATATATTATTTAGTGTTTATATAGATTTCTATTTTCGTTGTGGATGATTGAGCGTTATGTTAGAATTTTATTTAAATAATCATAGCGAGGTGTTCATATGAGCCAAAAAATTTTATTGATCGAAGATGATTCTCATATTGCGAAGTTGATAAAGTACAATCTTGAAAAAGCAGGATATGAATGTTTTTCTGTGATCACAGGTGAGGATGGACTGGAAGTGCTTGACAGAGAGGATATTGATCTGATCATTTTGGATATTATGTTGCCGAAAATGGATGGGTTTGAGACATGCAAGCTGATCAAGCAGGAAAAATCATCGGCAGCCATCCCGATTATCATGTTAACAGCCAAGGGAGAAGAAGTTGATCGGATCATTGGTTTCGAATTGGGTGCGGATGATTATGTCCTTAAGCCGTTTAGTCCTCGTGAGCTTTTACTGAGAATCAAAGCGATACTCAAGCGAGGGAAGATCAAAGAACATATCAAGGATGTCATTGCCTTTAACGACTTAAGGATTGATATCCCCCGGCATAAAGTTAGTGTGAATAATCAGGAGATTAAACTGACAGCTATTGAGTTTGATCTTTTGCTGACTTTAGTTAAGCGCATTGGGAAGGTCCAATCCCGGGACAGATTGCTGGAAGATGTTTGGGATATCGCTGCGGATGTAACTACCCGGACTATTGATACTCATGTTAAACGGTTACGGCAGAAATTGGGCCACGTGGGGGGATTCATTGAAACTATAAGAGGAATCGGCTATCGATTTCGGGAAGAAGCATAAGGTGCGATTATCATTAAAATATAAGATCCTGTTTATTTTCAGTACAATTTTTATTATTACTTTCTTCGGAATTTATTTCTACCTCAATTCTAACCTGAGTGACCATACCTACAGAAGGATCAAAGAAAATCTTTTTAACCAAATTAATCTGGCACAATCTTATTTTAATGATTTTTATCATGATGAAATGAATGTAGATCAGATAGATGGCTTTGCAGATAGAATTGCCGGCGATTTAGGTGTTCGAGTAACAATTGTCGCTTCTGACGGAGTTGTTTGGGGTGACTCGCAATTAACCGTTGATCAATTAGCTGAAGTCGAGAATCACCGCTATCGCCCTGAAATCCAAAAGGCGTTTGAAGACGGCACGGGAGAAAGTCGCAGATTCAGTACCACGATACAAAAAAATATGCTTTATGTTGCCAAGATTTTGCATAATAATGATTTTCAGGGTGTTATCCGCTTATCCATCCCGCTTGTTGAAATAGATATGCTATCTGATAAGTTGAAAGAAGTTCTCTCGGTTTCTTTGTTTTTTGCCTTGCTCTTTGCCGTTTGCGTAAGTTTTTTGGCGTCCCTCTTTATTTCTAAACCAATTCAAGCGGTTTCCGAGACTTCCAGGAAGATCGCGGCTGGAGATTTTTCCAAAAAAGTAATCGTTAATACTGATGATGAGATCAGGGATTTGGCGGATTCTTTTAATTTTATGTCACATGAGATCAAGAAGCGCATTGAAGCGGATAAAATCAACCGATCGCGCTTGGAAGCGGTTCTATTGAGTATGACGGAAGGAGTTATGGCCGTTGATTTAAATAGCAATATTATATTAATGAATCAGACGCTTAAGGATTTTTTACAGATAACGGATGAAGTCCAGGGAAAACGTCCTATCGAAGTTGTCCGCAATATTGAGATTCAAGAGATAGTAGACAAATCCTTAAAATCTCAAAAGAAAGTAGAATCGCATGAAGTTTCAATTCTTTTGCCAGAGGAACGTATAGCCTTAATCCATGCTACCTCTTTAATGCGTGATCAAAAAGCCGAAGGTGTCGTTTTGGTTTTTCATGATATAACCGAATTGCGACGATTAGAAAATATCCGCAAGGATTTTGTGGCCAATGTGTCGCATGAATTGCGCACACCTGTCACAAGTATAAAAGGATACGCAGAAACTTTGATCAATGGAGCTCTCCAAGACGAAAAGAATGCCCTGGATTTTCTGAAGATTATTTATAAAGATGCTGACCGATTAGCCAAGTTGGTGGATGACCTTTTGGACCTCTCAAAAATCGAATCCGGGAATGCGCAGGTGCAGCAGACAGCTATTTCTGTAGCTCCCGTTTTAGACAGGGTTTTGGCCGGTTTACGTCTGCGCTTTGAAGAAAAACGCATTGAAGTCGTTATCGAATTTATTAAGGATCTTCCTGATGTTTTAGCGGATGAGGCCGCGCTAGCCCAGGTTTTTTTGAATTTAATTGAAAATGCGATCAAATATAACCACCTGGACGGAAAAGTTACGATACGCGCAGAGGTCCTTGGGGCCTTTGTGCAATTTCATATTGAAGATACAGGTATTGGCATACCTCCCGACGATATTGACCGAGTTTTTGAGCGATTTTATCGTGTGGATAAGGCCCGTTCCCGTGAATTGGGGGGGACAGGTCTCGGGCTATCTATCGTTAAGCATATTGTCAATTTGCATAATGGTACTGTTTCTGTGCAAAGTGCGTTGCAGGTTGGTTCCACCTTCAGTTTTACCCTTCCCTTAGCATAAAAAAATTTTTATCACATTTCACATTTTATTCACTCACGCGTAATCCATTCTTCATATTTGTTTTGTAAACTATTTATGAAATAAGTTCGATTGTGAATATTTCATGTCAATTATAGTCTTATTCTAAAAAGAAAGGAGGTTTTATGACGAGCGTCAAGACGTTTTCAGGATTAAATAAAGACTTCGTTGCGAGTTACATTCGTTCTGTTATCTACAGCTTGTCAAGTATTCTGCGAAGGATAGATAGTTTTGCAGATTACGATGACTTGACAATGGCTGATTCTTTAAAGGAAATAGAACGAAAACTGAATAGATTACAAAAATTAATGATTAATTAAAGTATAAGGAGATTTTGATGAAAAAAATTCAATGTTTTATTTTGGCCTTTTTGTTAGCCTTTTTTGCAATGGCGACCCATGCTGTAGCGGGGGAGATCGACATTTTGGTGGACAAGCTGGTGGAAAAAAATATTCTTAGTCCCCTAGAAGCTCAAATAATCCTGGATGAGACCAAGGCAGAAGTTTCGAAACAAAATGCCCTGGGAAAGAATGATTCTTTACCAACATGGATACAAAAAACAAAGTTGAAGGGAGATTTGCGTTTGAGGTATCAATACGAGCGCAGAGAAAAGGATACAGAAGGGCGTGAGCGTGGTCGCGTTCGTTACCGTTTAGGAATTATAGCAAACCCATTACCTAACGTGGAGGTCGGTGCAGGATTAGCATCAGGTGGATCTGACGCACGTTCAACAAACCAGACATTTGATGATGTTTTCAGTACCGGGGATATTCGACTGGATTATGCGTATGGTCAATATCAAGTTAATGATAAATTTAAAGTTATTGGTGGTAAGTTTAAACGCAAGAGTTATCTTTGGGCACCGACTGATCTGCTTTGGGACGGGGATATTAATCCAGAAGGCGGATCTTTAAATTATTCCCAATCCCTGACTTCATCCGCTGACCTGTTCATTAATGGCGGTGTGTGGTTGATTGATCACAAAGACCAGGTGGATGCAACAGATCCGTTCATGACCTATGCCCAAACAGGGATCACATATAAAGAAGGAAGAATAGATGCAAAATTGGCAGGAACGTATTACAGCTTTAACGGAATTAAAGGTTCTGCTCAATATGAAGGTTCCAATACAGATGATGGCGCTGGTGTCTATAAGTATGATTATGATTCCGGTGCGGTAGGGGCTGAATTAGGGGTCAAGAAGTTATTCGGTGGACTTCCGTTAAAACTAGACGAACGTATCGCTGTTTTTGGTGAATATGTTTCCAATCCAGATCCGGATAAAGAAAATACCGGTTGGATTACCGGCGTTAAATGGGGGCATAAAAAGGTCAAAAACCCCAAGTCTTGGCAAGCGAAATATATGTATGCAAATTTGGGCAAAGACGCATGGTTTGAATCGTTCCCGGATTCTGATCGCTATGGAGGCAATACCGATATCAAAAGTCATGAATTTACTGTGAAGTACGCATTAATGAAAAATCTGACTTTTGGACTGGATTATTATTACAGCGACTACATAAAAGGGACACAAAACGCAGAACAATTAGTCCAGGCTGATGTTGTTATTAAGTTCTAAATTCGCTTCTTTTTCACAACTCGTTCACAAAAATGTCACAAATTCAATTTATAATTAAAATAAAAGGAGAAAAAATGATTGGTAAAAAAACACTCAGTCTACTGATAGCTTTTTTAATGCTTTTCAGTGCAAAGGCGCATGCAGACATGTTGCAGATAAAAGGTTCAGACACATTGATCAATCTTGTTCAAGCCTTATCTGAACAATACATGCAAAAAAATCCTGGTTCATATATCGCGGTCACCGGTGGGGGTTCGGGAACAGGAGTAGCGGCACTTATTAACAATAAATGTGATATCGCCAATGCGTCCCGATTAATGAAAGCAAAAGAAATCGAGCAGGCTTTAAATAACAATGTTAAAGTTAACCGCATTGTTATCGCATTAGATGGATTAAGCGTTATTGTGAACGCAGATAATCCTCTTTTCCGCTTGACTATGGGAGAGATCGGAAAAATTTTCCGCGGGGAGGTAACCAATTGGAGTGAGGTCGGAGGGGAAAATATGCCGATCACACTTTATGGAAGACAATCCAATTCAGGAACTTTTGTCTTCTTCCGGGATGCTGTTCTTAAGGGCGATTATTCTCAAAAAATGAATCGCATGAATGGAAACGCGCAGATCGTGGCGGCTATTAAGCAGGATAAATCCGGTATCGGTTATGTGGGAGTTGGATATGTAAAGAATGCAACCGGCCTTACGGTTTTAAAGGTAGCGGCTAATCCTAAGGCGGATTATGCCAGCCCTTTAAATTCTGCCGATGTCAAAAGCGGAAAATATCCCATATCCCGTCCATTAAATCAATATATTAATGGGACGCCAACTGAAAAGATTCGTGATTTCATTGAATATGAACTAAGTCCGACAGGACAACGCATTGTTGAAGAAGAAGGGTTTTTTCCTATTTCAGAAGAATACAAAAAGTTTAATGAAAAAGCAGGATTCTAATTGATGCAATCTTTAGTTTTACCAAAAAGGAAAAGTTCATGGATAAGTAATTCTCTTAAGGAAAAGCTTATCCATGGCTTTTTCTTTTTAAATGGTATCCTTTCTGTGTTGGTTCTTTTAGGGATTTTTGCTTTACTGTTGTTGACAGCAATACCTGCTTTTCGAGAGGTCAATATTTTTTCTTTCTTGTTTGGTCTTGACTGGAATCCCACATCTTATGTGAAAGAAGTTTATGGGATTGTCCCGATGCTGGTAAGCACATTTATGGTGACTCTTGGCGCCTTGGTTATTGCCGTTCCTATTGGTATTGGCACAGCTGCCTATTTATCGGATGTTGCGAATCCTCGGGTAAGAGAGATCGTAAAACCTGTTGTTGAGATCCTGGCGGGAATCCCCTCAGTGGTTATTGGTTTTTTAGGCATCGTTTTGCTCGGTCCGATTATTGCTAAAGTTTTTAATATCCATAATGGCTTGAACGCTTTAAATGGGTCCATATTACTGGCGGTTATGGCATTGCCAACCATTATCAGTATTACAGAGGATGCGTTGAAAAATGTACCGGTTTCTTATGAGTCTGCGTCTTTGGCACTGGGAGCCACCAAATGGCAAACCGTAATAAAGGTCAAGATTCCAGCGGCTTTATCCGGTATTATTGCCGCGACTATGCTTGGGATGGGACGAGCTATCGGGGAAACGATGACAGTCTTAATGGCGACAGGTTGCGCGCCTGCCATGCCGGAAAGTTTTTTAGGTCCGGTAAGAACTTTGACATCTTCGATTGCAATTGAATTAGGGGAAGTCGCCTATAACACAACCCATTATTACGCTTTGTTTGCGCTAGGGTTGGTCTTATTTATATTAACCTTTATTATTAATCTGATTTCTGACATTTATTTGCATAAATTTGAAAAGGTGAACAGATGAAAGCCAGGAATATCCATCAATTTATCGGTTTTGGCATTTTGCGCTTATGTGTTTTTATGGTGTTGTCGGCTTTATTTGTGATTTTGTTCGATATCTTTAGTAAAGGTCATCAATCTGTTAGTTGGGAGTTCATCAGCGCTATGCCCCGAAAGGGCATGACCGAAGGGGGAATCTTCCCGGCCATTGTTGGAACTTTTTTTGTTACGGTGATAACCGCAGTTTTATCGATCCCCATGGGAATGGGCTGCGCGGTTTATCTGCATGAATATGCTAAAGACGGGTGGGTAACCCGTTTGATACGAATGTCAATACGAAATCTTTCGGGTGTGCCATCGATTGTATATGGACTTTTTGGTGTTGTCTTATTTGTGCAATTATTAAGATTAGATACTTCTATTTTATCAGCTGGATTGACTTTAGGGTTGATGACTTTGCCGTGGACGATCACCGCTAGTGAAGAGGCTTTAAAAAATGTGCCTCAATCCTATCGAGATGCGTCCTTAGCTTTAGGGGCTACAAAATGGCAGACCGTAAGGACAAATGTTCTTCCCTATGCTGTGCCCGGCATGTTAACAGGAACTATTCTTGGATTATCAAGGGCCGCTGGAGAGACAGCCCCGATCTTATTTACGGGAGCAGCTTTTTATTTGCCTTTTTTGCCAAAATCTTTATCAGATCAATTTATGGCTTTGCCGTATCATCTGTATATTATGGCGACACAACATCACGCGATTGATAAAGTCCGTCCTTTAGCCTATGGAACGGCACTGGTTTTAATCGTGCTTGTTTTTTTAATGAATTTTACAGCTGTTATTGTCCGATATAAATTACGAAAGGTAAAAATGGAATGAATCTGATGCTTAAAGAAAAAAAGAGTTCTCCGAGATTTAACATGACAAATAAAAAAAATACGTCTAAAGAAGATAACGGGATTAAGATTACGGTCACAGATTTTAATTTTTATTATGACACTGTTCATGCGTTAAAAAATATCAATTTGCAGATACGCAAGAATAAAGTCGTTGGGATTATTGGTCCTTCAGGCTGCGGAAAATCCACTTTTTTGCGATGTTTTAATCGGATGAATGACACGATTGCCGGTATTCGTTATGAAGGACAGATAGCTATTGATGATAAAAATATTTTTGATAAAAATTTAGACGTTGTTGATCTCAGAAGGGATGTTGGTATGGTCTTTCAGAAATCCAATCCATTTCCGAAATCCATCTTTGAGAACGTGGCCTATGGATTAAAGATCAATGGTATTAAAGATAAGGCTTTTATTATTGAAAGAGTTGAGCAGAGCCTAAAGAATGCGGCCTTGTGGACAGAGGTCAAAGACCGTTTGCATAAAAGCGCTTTTGCTTTGTCTGGAGGCCAGCAGCAACGATTATGTATTGCCAGGGCTCTTGCTGTTGAGCCAGAGGTGCTGTTGCTGGATGAGCCGGCGTCGGCTTTGGACCCGATTGCAACAGCCAAGGTGGAGGAATTAATATTTCAGTTAAAACAAAAATATACGATTATCATCGTTACCCATAATATGCAACAGGCTGCGCGTGTCTCAGAATACACGGCTTTTTTTATGTTAGGAGAGTTGATTGAGTATGATATTACTAATAAGATGTTTACCAATCCTGCGAAAAAGATTACGGAAGAATATATTACCGGAAGGTTTGGTTAAGAGAAAAGAGGAATTTATGAAAAGGCATTTTGATGAAGAAATGAATAAATTGAAAACCGATCTTTTGAAGATGGCGACCTTGGCTGAAACGTCAATCTATAAATCGATAGAGGCCTTAAATAAACGTGATGCCGCTTTAGCCGAAGAACTGATCGTCGAAGATAAACGTATCGATGAACTGGAACTCATGATCGAAGAAAGCGCCATAGATCTTTTGGCCACACGACAACCATTGGCCAGTGATCTGAGATTTATTACTACGGGAATGAAAATCAATGCCGAATTGGAACGAATCGGCGACCTTTCGGTCAATATCGCGCAAAGAACCAAAGAGTTGATGGATAAACCTTTGTTAAAGCCCTTAATCGATATTCCCAAATTATCTGAAGTGGCTCGAAAGATGGTTAAAGGTGCGATTGATTCTTTTGTCAATACGAATGAAGAGTTAGCCAAAGAGGTCATCTTAACGGATCCGGAGGCGGATCGGTTACGTAATTTGATCTATAAAGAATTGATTGACGATTATATGTGTATTGACGGCAAGACGGCACCACGTGCTGTCCCGCTTTTATTAGTCGCGCGACATTTGGAGCGTATTTGTGACCACGCCACTTACATCGCTGAATTTGTGATTTATATGATTAAGGCAGAAAATGTTAAGCATCATCCGGAAAAATTGCAGGAAAGTTAATTTTCTTATCCATTCTTATCAAATATTCTAGATATTCCAATTCTTTCCTATCCACTTTAGACCCCAGAATCGCTAAGAGAGCTTAATAATACAGTTGCATATTCTCGGGTTTTCGTGTAATTTAACCTATTATAATAATTTAGGCGCTTTAGAATTTTAAATCGTT
>JAGYNW010000078.1 GCA_018399915.1 Candidatus Omnitrophota bacterium | reverse complement strand
AATGTTTACGGCATAGAGATCTTGAAGGTGACGCGGGTTGATAACCAGGTGTTTTATTGCACGTTGGCAGAGCCCAAGGGATCTAAATCATTTAAGAAAATGGTCAAAGCGATAGAAGAAGCAGGGCAAAAGCATAAACTTCTTTAAGTGTGTGTTTGGCCGGGCAAGTAATCGGTTACCATAGCATATATTTGCTTTATTCCTATCTATATTATATACTTTCCTCAAAATATCAGATCGATATGCTTTTGAAAACTCATCTAAAAGGCAATTTAAATTGCAAATGAAAATTCCCTTTCTTACACATATAAATATGAAAAAAACTGTACGTCTGCTCATAGTCGCGCTTTTTTCTTTCAGTTCTATTTTTATCAACAATAAGGTGTCTGCCGGAAATATGCCTTTCATGCCCGAGCCCGGGAAATTGGTCAGCACAACGGATGTTTTCGCGCCAGCCACGCTTAAAGGGATAAAATTCATTCCTGATAATCCTGAGCAATTAAGTTTCCTGATTGATGCCGGAGATTTTTTACCAAGAGGTTCAGCCCTCCAAAATGAATCCATAAATCTTGTAAGGTATTTTTTAGCCGCGTTAACGGTGCCCCCGGATGAACAGTGGGTGAACTTGTCGCCGCAGCAACCGGAACGGATTATGTCGGGTAATTTTGAAAAAACGTCTTTGGGACGGGATTTATTAGCGCAAGATTATCTGTTGAAACAGTTGACGGCCTCTTTAACTTATCCGGATAATCCTTTGGGGGCCGCTTTTTGGGGTAGAATTTACAAAAAGGTTCACCGGGAGTTGGGGGTGACGGATATTCCCGCGGGATTGCTTAATAAGATATGGATCGTTCCGGAAAAGGCCATTGTTTATCAAAATGGAGAAATGGCTTATGTTGTGGATGCGCATTTACAGGTCATGACCGAGGCAGAATATTTTTCCCGTGATCAAAAAAACCGGTCGGCTTTGTCTTGGCGTGAGCCCGGTATATCAGATCAGGAAAGTCTTGCTGCAGATAATGAGGCGTTGATCCGTTCTTGTCTAAAAGAGATCATAATCCCGGAGATCGAAAAAGAAGTGAATGAAGGAAAGAATTTTTATGCGCTTCGGCAAATGTATAACGCGGTTATTTTAGCCACCTGGTTTAAGCGGAATTTAAGGGAAAGTTTCCTGGGGAGCCGTTACGCCGATCAAAATAAACTTATAGGCATTGATCTCAAAGATGGCTTAGCAAGTAAAGAAAACATCTATCACCAATATGTCGATGCCTATAAAAAGGGGACCTACGATATTATTAAAGAAGATTATGATGAATCCCACCAGGAAATTTTTCCGCGCAGATATATTGCCGGGGGGCTTAACCTTGGGCGGGATACTGATGAGGCCATGACAGTCCGCGATGTCTCCAAAGCAAATTTATTGAGAGGATTGATCGATTCGGATATATCTGCGCTTTATGAAGCTAAGATTAATTTGAAATTTCAGCAGAAAGTTGACTCCCGGGAAGTCCTTGGTAACGATGACGACAGGGCGATGTTGACCAATGCGCAAATTCCGCCTCCATATAAAAATCAAATTATCAAATCAGGGGCAGAAGCCGTCTTTCGCTTAGCCGTGGACCCGGAGCAAAATCCCGCTGTTACCATGCAGTCATTGCGCCTGGTAACCAATATGGGGGGAGTTTGGCAGATCTATGATGGTGCCATTGAATTGGTGACCATTGATGATCAAGGACACTCTATCTTTGAAGCAAGAACAACGATTAATGTTAACCGCAATCATTCTATCGCCTATACTTTTTTTAACATTAATGAAGAGACCGGTCAGAAAGAATGGGTCAATGCCCCCGGGGATGATGGTAAAGTGACCGTCATTGCTCCTTTCAACGGCCGGATCGCCACGATCTCTATGGAATTCGGAGGCCCTTTAGGTCAAAAAGCCGGGGGGCAAGGCGATGTGATTTATGGCAAGAATACCGAAGTTGCCGAGAAATCTGACCCAGAGAAAGCGCCCATTTCAATAATTCCGTATTTTAAAGCGAATGTTAGTGATTCCATTGTAGAAAAATATGACCGTTTTGAATGGGAAACGGTAGAGAATTTTGAATATGTCTTTAATTTCAACCGTAAAGGCCGGGTTAAAATAACAGCCGACAGGGCTGTCATAGAAGGGGTTGAGGTTTACAGATTGAATTCTGATGATGAGAGATTTTTTCAAAGATTATATTCTGACCCGGAAACAGAATTTTACGAATCCATTTTGCTTTCCCGGGGAGGGGTGGTGTTGTTAAAACATCTTATGGAAAATGCGGGCGTCAAAATTGATGTCGTTGAAAGCAATGATCATCATACGGGTCTTGTGATCCCCTTGATGCGCGGAGAATATTCCGAAACGTTTGATGATGTAGGGCACGTGATGTTATTGCATAATATCAGTTATCAGGGGCAATATGCTGATGTGGGATGGGTCGATGAGATGGGCCTTCCGGTAGAATACCGTCAACTGGTTCAGGCCTGGAATCAAATCAATATGTTAGCCATCCCGGCCAAAATGTTGAGTGCCGAGAACCGGGTTGTGACGGTCAGCCCCCGGTATGTCCTGGAAACATTGAGTACTTTTTCAAGCCTTGGTTTTTTGGTGGACCGCTTGTTGGCACAGAATCCGGAATATTTTATCGGATTGCTGAACGGTTTGTCGGAATCCTGGAATCCCGAAACCGATAAAGTATTACAAAGACACGCGAATGCAGGGTTTATTAATTATAATCTGAATACCCGGGACCGAAAACGGATCAATAAAAAAAGTTTCCAGGCCCTTTTTGCCCGGGATGCGGATAATCCTTATAAAAAAGGCAGTGCCGGGTATCTGGTCGAGGGTTCTGACAATATGTTGTTAGTCTCAACCAACCGTTTGCAGAGTCAGAAGCAATTGGATATTATCAAATACCAGATCCAGAGAGCTCAGCATGAACGGCGCGGGATAGATTTTGTCGTGATAGGGGATGGTATCTATGAGCAAGAAATGCGCACACTCGCGCAAGAAGTATCACAGGATCCGCAAAGCACGGTTCGGTTTGTGTATAGACCTTTTAACGGTGATCTGGAGCGATTAGCATTGGCCGCGGCTGATGGCTGTATCGCGCCTTCAGATTTTGAACCGGGCGGGTTATCCCATTTAAAAGGTATGTTGTATGGGGCGGTGCCGTTTGTGCGTTGGACCGGAGGCTTGGCTGATACGGTCGAAGAGGGGGGAGCTCATCCTTCAGGTTTCGGGTTTGCGGGTGTTTCCAGGACCTTTGCTGAAAAGCAGGAGAGTCCTCAGGTTAAGGGTATATTGTCTTATGTGAATTGGCAGGAGTTTATTTATGAGGTTGATCAAGAGTTAGCCAAAGTTGAGGTGTCCCGGGGGAAATTTGAGGCATCCGATATTGATCTTTTTGAAGCCATCGGGCGTGCTTTTCAAAAAGATGGTGTTTTAAATATAGAAAATCCGGAAGATAAGCATAGATTATTTTGGGATGTCGCCAAGGGCATCTCCAATGGATGGGCCATAACTAACGTGGATACGGTCAGGAAAGCGGTTAATGAAAGGCAGTTTTATCGTGCTATTTTGCGTGGTCTGGATATGTATGAAAAGGATAGAAATTATTTTGAAACAGTTATTTCTGCTAATGCTATGAAAATTGAGGCGTATTGGTCATCTAAGATTGATAGTTATTTCCAATTATACGAAGAGATGAAAGAGTTGGTAAACCCTGATGAAAAGACATTGGTTGAGGCGCGATTTCGGACAGGGGATTTTAAGGATGTGAAATTAAATAATGTTGAAGATAGAATGAAAATTGCCGAAATAAGGAATACCCAAAAGATCGATGAACCTTCGATCCTTGACACTTCAGTAGATTCAGCGATGGTTTCCAGCTCGGAGGTCGGAGGGATTGATTTCAATACTGAGTATATGCAAATGGAATTGGAAGGCCAGGATTTAGACTTCCCCTCCCGTTATACCGGCCGGGATTTGGAGAATTTGCCGTTTCTGGGTCTATTGCCGGAGATTATAGAATTTAGTCCTGTTATAAATTTATCTTCGTATTTAGACACACCCGAAATTTCCGCTGGAATTGATCCGGACTAAACCCTTTTCCGGAATTTTCGTATTTTTTCATACCCAAATGACGCGTCTTGACATAAAATGACTAGGAAATCATTAACCCCTTGTATGGAATTCTACAGAGGAGGGAATTATGGAAGGCTTAACATCACTGGACAGTTTTGTTGTCAGGCAGAAAAAAGAATGGGGGGAGATTCTCTCTGGTTTTGAGACCATCAATAAATACGAGATCACCGATACCACCGGCCGCAGGCTTTATGTCGCAGTTGAAGAGTCAGGATCGCTTTTAGCCCGCTGGTTCCTTCGGGCATTACGCCCTTTCACTGTAACGGTCTCGATAGAGGGGGGGGCCGTTGTCATCAGGGTCAAACGCCCGTTCCGGTTCTATTTTCATGAAGTCGAGATCTTTGACGGCCAAGGACAGCTTTTAGGCAGTCTGAAGCGCCGGTTTTCTTTTTTACGGCGCATCTATGTTGTCATGGACAGTTCAGGCCGGGAGATTTATCAGCTGTTCGGGCCTATCTTGCATCCCTGGACATTTCATATTAAGAATAATGAGGTTGAGTACGGAAAGATCACCAAAAAATGGAGCGGACTGATGAAAGAAGGGTTCACGGATGCCGATAATTTTTGTGTGGCCTTTCCTGCGGAATGGGACATAAAGCTCAAGGCGCTTTTTATGGGGGCTGTCTTTCTTATCGATTTTGTCTATTTTGAGAACAAGGGGAAAAATTAATTCTGAGAGTTATTAACCAACAGAAGGAGTTATAATGCGAAAAACATTATGGATCATCGTGTTTTTGATTTTGGGAGTGACCATCAATGCCTGGGCCGTAGATTTCACTACGGTAAATAAAGAAAGCATGCAGGTCTTTGTTGAATTGTTACCCGATTATAAGGCTTTAGTGCAAGAAATGGAGGTCGCTTCTGAGCAAGGGGCGTCGTTTAAGAAGGCAGCCGCTCATAAAGAAAAGATCGATGCCTTGTTTGCTCAATATGACATCAGTTTTGAAGAATTTCCTGTTTTTTTGCAGAAGGTCAGTATGGGCTACGCACGGGCGCAGATGCAGAAGTCAGATATGCCTGCGGGTATGATGGATATGATGGGACAGATGGGGCAAGGCCTTTCTGAAAAAGAGATGGCTGTCATCGAAGACTATTCCGCTATACTGGAAAAGATCTTTTCGGAATAACTGATTCAGAGATATGAAAATCAAGGTATTTGTCATTCTGTTGTTTTTTTTCTCCCTTTTTAACGCGCTCAGAACGCGGTTACCTTATAGTGAAGACATTGATGACCGACTTTACATGCAGCCTGTTCAGGTTGAGGCTGAAAAAGAACCGTTTGAGGTAACCAAAGGCGGCATAACTTATACAGTCGAGCCTCTTTATGCCTATAGCCTCTTTGGTCTAATCGTGACAGAGAAGACACTGAGCAGCCGACTGGATTACTATCATAGCCAATGGAAGGATTCCCTTAATATCAAGGATATTTGCGTTATCTGGGGAGAAAATCTGCGGGATGACAACTTCCGGGAATTAAAATATAAAAGCGGGAGCTGGACCTGTTATGTTTCCAGCCGCAGCCGACAGACATGGCAGAAATTCAAGAGCTATCAACTTTCCAATAATCACCTCTTGGCACAGGATCCGGCGGTTATAAAACAAATCAGAGGGGCCAGGCGCGGAGATCAGGTGGCATTAAAAGGCTATCTCGCGAATTATTCCCATGATGAGGGATTTCAACGCAAGACCAGTGTTACCCGGAGTGACGGCGGCGGAACAGCCTGTGAAGTTATTTATGTAGAGGATTTTGAGATCATTACCCGGCACAATCCACTCTGGCATATGCTATACGGTTTATCCAAATGGGCCTTGATCTTATGGACCGGCTGGTGTTTTATCTCTTTGTTCGTGGCGCCCAAGTCTTACCGACATCTTTTAAAAAGGCAAAACAGAAAGTAGCAAGGGAAGGGAACAGGTATTGTCTGATCACGTGATCGACATAGAACATCTTTATTTGAGTCGTCAGGAAACAGAGGTGTTTGTGGATTTCTCCTGGAAGGTCAAGGCGCAGGAACATTGGTTTATCATGGGTAACAATGGTTGCGGCAAGACGACTTTGCTGGATGCCCTGATGGGGTATGTGCGGTTTCAGAAAGGTCTTATCCGGGTTTTGGGCGCGCAGTTGGGAAAAGTTTTTATTCCGGATTTACGTAAAAAGATCGGATATGTTTCGCCCTGGATTTTTAAACGGATGCGCGATACCATGCCTGTCAGCAAGGTCGTAGCTTCCGGCGTTGACGGGTCGGTCGGTTATTGGGGCGATATCCCTTTGCCGCTGCAACAGAAAGTGGCCGAGCAACTGGAATTCTTTCATTGCGCCCATTTGGCGCAACGGTCTTGGGGGAGCTTATCTTCCGGCCAGCAGTTTAAGGTGATACTGGCAAGGGCAAGCGTTAATGCCCCGCGCCTTTTATTGCTGGATGAACCTTTCTCACAACTGGATATTGGCGCCCGGCTAAAGGCCTATGATTTTATCGAACGCTTGGCCGGTCAGGGGAAGGGTTTATCGGTGATCCTGGTCACACATCATTTGGAGGATATTTCGGATTTGTACACGCATGGATTGCTTTTTAAAGATGGCCAGAATTATCTTCGTGGGCCAAGAGAGGAAGTATTAATTGCGGAGGCTTTTAATGATATCTTTCATATTGAAGCCAAAAAACTGAAATTTTTTAATAATTAGCTATAGGGATTTAAAGAGAGGCGGACAAATGAAAAAAGTCATCATTGTTTTAATTATTTTGATCGGGGGCGCGGTTATTTTCTTCAGCTTACCCAAGCCTACCGCAGACTTATTCAGCGCCATCAAGGAAAAAAATGTCCTTGAAGTGAAGCGCATTTTAAGCGAATATAAAATTGAGCTGGACCCGCCGAGAAAAAGCAATGAAGTGAATAAGCCCCTGGCATATGCCGCAGCTTATGGAAATCTGGATATTGTGAAGATCCTGGTGGCCAAGGGCGCGGATATGAACGGTCAAGTTGCTTATGGCGATGTTCCGATCATAAAAGCGGTTGAACATGATAATAGGGATATTGTTAAGTACCTTCTTATCAATGGCGCCGATGTGAATATTCCCAACGTCTTCGGAGTTTCTCCTTTTATTGGATTCTGCGCGATGGGGGAGGAAGATTTCGTGCGGATGGCCCTGGCCCATGGCGCTAAAATCGATGAGGCGTATGAGCAATTGACGGGTGAAGCCAAAGGCAAGAAAAACTGGACGGCATTGCAAAGCGCTGTTGCTTACGGGCAGTTGCCGATCGTGAAATTATTGATTGAAAAAGGCGGAGATCCTTTTGTTAAGGACGCGCAAGGGAAAAATTCTTTTGAGCTTGCCAAGGATAAAGGCCAAGTTGAAGTCCTGCAATATTTGCTTTTCAAATACCGGCTGCAGAACGGATAGCTCTTTCCCGCCCGGGAGAGCCAGCTAAATAACGCGAGGTTTTTTACCGCGCAGGAAGGCCCAAAAGTTGAGGCAGGTTGGTCGTGGGTGCGATATTAAAGATCACGGGAGTGAGCCCATCAATATTTAAAGATTCCACCTTTTGAAGATCAACAGGGATACTTAAGGCCGGTCCCTCTGAATTGATGCGCAGATCCATAAACTCCGTGTTAAGGTCAATACCACCAACGGTTTCATTTGTGTTTTGTATGTCGGCAGCCATCGCGAAATCATCGGTGGGCGGGGTTGGTGTTTTTTCTTTTTCTTCAGCTAAAGTGATGAGCACGCGTTCATAATTGCCTTGGATAACTTGCAGGGCCTCCGCTTTATTTGCATTAATGTCTTTGTTGTATTCTTCATACGTGAGCCCCAGTCTTTGCGCGACGCCTTTAAGCAGCCAGTTGGCGACGACCAGCCGGCCGGTCATTTCCCAGGCATTGACGCCCATTAAGCGTTCAACCCGTCCCAGGACCGTCAAAGGATCGGTTTGTTGGGATGTGATATTGATAGGGTTTCCCCAAACCGTAACGCCGGAACCGAAAAGCATGTAGAAATCCACATTGGCGGAATTCTCCCGGGTGATCCACACATCCATTTCCCTGACACCGTAGACACCAAAATCTCCGAGGTCTTCGCTAAGGGCCTGTCCTTCAAAAAATTTATCCAGGGATATCTTCAGGGCGCCGGCCTGTTCGAGGTCAGCCACGACATAAACATCGATATCTTCACCGAAAGGCATGCGGGCCTCCTCGGGATAGCTGGCCCAGAATTCCGCTAGGCTGCCGCCTATGCTGATGCTTTTAATATCTATTCCAGGGTATTGTCTGTTTAAGAAATCGACCAGGTATTTTTGAAGCACACCCAGTACGCCCAGGAGTTTGTCTTTTTTGGATTCATGCGCGGTTTGCCAAATATAGCTATGTTTTTCCAGGTATGTTTTCAGGTCTTCCGGTGTTTCAATCTTTTGTTCCGTAAGCTGAATAGGGG
>JAGYNW010000077.1 GCA_018399915.1 Candidatus Omnitrophota bacterium | reverse complement strand
TAAAATAAGCAATACTTGATCCCGGGTTGTTTCTCCCCTTTTAAGCCATATTAAGGATTTGGCCGCATCACATGAGACCTGAATTCCTTTTCTTGTTAAGGTGCGTAAGCATGGCAGGGTTTTCCGGATGTGGATAAGTTCCTGATAAAAAGCAAAAAGGCACGCGGCCTTTTTTTCTTTTAATGCGTTCCAGTCAAGGCGGCAGCGTGTAAAGGTCTTTTCATCCTGTGGGTCTGGCGGGTCGCCTTGCCATTGAAAAGCGGCGAATTCACGTTTGCGTCCCTCCCTGACGGCCTTGACCAGGTCCGGATCCAGGTGGCTGATAAAATATTGAAAGGGTGTCTGGGCGCCAAATTCTTCACCCATGAACAGCATGGGAATATATGGGGAAAGCAGTACCGCTGCGGCGGCAAGTTTTTGGGATTCAAAGTCCACGAGTTGGGACAGCCTTTCTCCCTGCATGCGGTTGCCCACCTGGTCATGGTTCTGGCTGAAAATAACGAATTGGTCAGGTTCCACTTGTGCCGATGAACTGCCAAAATATTTTTTCCGGTGCCGGGAATAGGTCCAGTCGTAGACAAAGCCTTCTTTGTAGGATTTTGCCAGTTGATCGATCTTTCCAAAATCCGCGTAATAACCTTTACGGTCCTCTGTTAAGAGCGTCCGTAAGGCGTGGTGGAAATCATCCATCCACTGCGCGTCCAAAGCATGGCCTCCTTTTTCTCTTGGTTCAATGACCCGGATGTCATTAAGATCACTTTCAGCAATAAGGTAATGTTTCCGTCGGCTGGTTTTATCAAAGGCCTCGACGGCCTCAGCCATTTCTTTAAGAATATGTTTCGCGCCAAAGTCAAAGATCCCATGGATCGCGTCAAGACGTAGCCCGTCGATATGAAAATGTTCGAACCAATACAAAACATTCTGGATAAAGTAGTTTCGTGTACCGTCACAATAATGATCATCAAAGTTGATCGCCCATCCCCAGGGCGTTTGGTATTTGTCCGTAAAATAAGGCGCGAAGTTTCCTAAATAATTTCCTTCCGGGCCGAGGTGGTTATAAACAACATCCAGGACGACCGCAATCCCGTTTTGATGGCAGGCATCGATCAATTGTTTAAAACCGGTTGGCCCTCCATAGGTGTTTTGCACGGCAAAGGGATGGACCCCATCGTAGCCCCAGTTACGGTTTCCGGGAAACTGAGCGACTGGCATGATCTCAATCGTGTTGACCCCGAGACTTTTAAGGTAGTCCAGTTTGGATATGATTCCCGCGAAGGTTCCCTGATCAGTAAAAGTGCCGACATGAATTTCATAGATGATCATTTCATTCAAGGGCAATGATTGCCAGGTTTCATCGCCCCAGGCATAGGAAGAATGATCAATGATCCCTGAGGGTTTATGAACGCCTTCAGGTTGAAAAAAGGACGCCGGATCAGGCCATTGATCCTTTCCATCGATTTCATAGAGATACCGCAGATCAGGAGAAACCTCTTCAATGGTTCCGTGCCAATAACCCTGAGGATCTTTGCGTAGCGGGATAGTCTTTTGTTCCGGGGCTGAGATCTTAACTGCAAGCTTGTCTTTCAAAGGTGCCCAAACAGTAAATTCACAGTGACCGCCCTGCTTGTAGAAGGCTCCCAGATGCATGTTTACTGACTCCTTTCCGGCTTGAAAAATAAAACGGATAAAGGCGGGACCGTAAGTGAAAGCGAATTATATCGTCCCTGAGAGGGAAGCGGTGAGGATTCCAATCCGCCGAGGTTTCCCTGCCCTGTGCCGCCGTATTCCTTGGCATCGCTGTTAAGGATCTCTTTCCAATAGCCATCCATGGGAATTCCGATCTTATAATTGGTGCGCGCCACCGGAGTGAAGTTGCAAACAACTAAAATTGTGTGTGTTTTTGCAGTATCGCTGCGCATAAAACTGATAATGCCCCGCTCCCAGTCACGGCAGTCCATCCATTGAAAGCCGTCCTTGTCAAAGTCATTGTCGAAAAGCGCGGGTTCGGTTTTGTAGAAATAATTCAACTCTTTGACCCATCGTTGCATCTGAGCGTGAGGGGCCTGTTGCAGAACTTCCCACTCTAACTCTTTATCATGGTTCCATTCGGCGCGTTGAGCGAATTCCTGTCCCATAAATAGCAGTTTTTTGCCGGGATGTCCGTACAGATAGCCGTACAAGAGCCGCAGATTCGCGAATTTTTGCCAATCATCGCCGGGCATCTTATTAATAAGAGATCCTTTACCGTGCACAACTTCATCATGCGAAAGAGATAATAAAAAATTTTCGGTAAAGGCATAAGACAAGCTGAAGGTCAGCTGGTTATGATGGTATTTGCGGTGGATCGGATCTTTGGAAAAATAATCGATGGTGTCGTGCATCCAGCCCATATTCCATTTCATACCGAAACCAAGTCCGCCCGTAAATGTCGGTCGGGAGACCATGGGCCAGGCCGTTGACTCCTCAGCAATCATCTGGACACCGGGATAATTTTTATAGACTTCCAGGTTCAATCTCTTAATGAAATCCACGGCCTCGATATTTTCCCTTCCCCCGTATTCATTGGGGATCCATTCTCCGGCCTTGCGCGAATAATCCAGGTAAAGCATGGAGGCAACCGCGTCAACGCGGATACCATCAATATGGTATTTATCAAACCAGAACATGGCGCTGCTCATAAGAAAGGCGCGGGTTTCATTTCTTCCGTAATTGAAAATATAGCTTTTCCAGTCAGGATGAAAGCCTTTGCGGGGATCCGCGTGTTCAAACAGATGAGAACCGTCAAAGTAGGCCAGGCCATGTCCATCGGAAGGAAAATGTGATGGCACCCAATCCAGGATAATGCCGAATCCTTTTTCATGCAAATGTTCGATCATATACATCAAGTCCTGAGGAATGCCATAGCGGCTGGTTGGCGCGAAATACCCGATGGTCTGATATCCCCAGGAACCATAAAAAGGGTGCTCCATGACCGGCAGAAACTCGACATGCGTAAAATTCATGTCGTGCAGGTATTGCGCGAGTTGTTCGGCAATTTCCCGGTAATTCAGAAATTGTCCGGCTTCATTCTTTTTTTTCCGCCAGGAACCTAAATGAAATTCATAGACCGCCATGGGCGCATTCAAGGCATTTCGCTGGTGTCGGTCCTTCATCCAGGGGCTATCCTTCCAGGTATAATCCAGGTCCCAGACCACAGAGGCGGTTTCCGGCGGTATCTCGGAATAAAATGCAAAGGGATCCCTTTTTTCCGTGCGGAAATCCTTATTATTGGAAATGATTGCGTATTTATAAAGGTCCCCTTTTTTGACACCGGGAATAAAGCCTTCCCAGATGCCGGAGCTGTCCATCCGCGCCGAAAGGATATGCGTGTCCTGGTTCCATTCATTGAAATCTCCGATCACGCTTACTTTTTTCGCGTTAGGGGCCCAGACAGCAAAATGCACTCCGGCTTCACCGTCAACATCCATACAATGGGAACCCAGTTTTTCATAAAGGCGCAAGTGGCTTCCTTCACGGAAAAGATAAATGTCCTGATCTGTCAGTAAACTGTGACCGTATTTGATATTGCCTATGGTTTTCATGAGTTTCTCCTCGTTCGTTTACGCGTTCGTTCTTTAACTTGAAATGTTTCCAGTACATGGCGCATCCCTCGAAGCGGGATTACGATCCAATCCGGACGGTTGTTCAGCTCATAACCGAGTTCATAGACAGCTTTATCTAAAATATAAATCTGCAACAGGGTTTCAAGTTCTTTTTTAGTTTTTGGCAGAAATTCGGCTTTTCCGATAGTGTCAAAATACGAATTGATAAAGATGTTGCTGATGTGGGAATACCAGAAATCCGCGGCAGATTCCAGTGCGAAGATATCCTCTTCCCGGATTGATTTATTGAGGAACAAAGTCGCATACGCCGCATAATGGAAAGAACGTAACATCCCGGCAATGTCGCGTAAGGCTGAGCGTTTGAGTCTGCGCTCGCTTAAGGATTTTGCGGGTTCTCCCTCAAAATCGATGATAATAAAATCTTTTCCCGTGAAAAGGACCTGTCCTAAATGATAATCCCCGTGAATGCGGATTTTTTTAGCGGAATATTTGGTTTCAATAATGGACTTGAACCTTTGCATGATCGCTTTTTCCGCGCCAAGTACCGGCGAGGCTTCCCCTTGCAATGATGGGGATAAACGGGATATGTTTTTTTTAAGCAAACGGAAGACAAAACGGGCCTGGCTTCCCATGGCCTGATAAATAGAGCGTTGGTACAGTAAGGAAAAATTTTCCGGTTTGAAATCCGGATTCTCCCCCTCCTCAGCCAGCATCATGTGCATTTCACCTGTTTTGCGGCCCAGAAGCTTGATCATTTCGATAAAAAACCCCTGGATAAGTTTTTCAAATTCAATCTTTTCAAGTAAAGAATCATCCATGGTTGTCCCGGTATTTTTGTCGTCCTTATGAAATTCCTGGATTTTGGACAGGACCAGGTCAAAAAATCCCCGCACATTATCCTGGCAGTAGGTCCAGGCATTTGATTCTGAGGGAATAAATGATTGCAAGAGGCTTAGCGATATCGGTTCCTCATTCGCACGTTGGTATTCAATGTGTCCGACGTAGGAAGGGCTGTTTTTGCTGTTCTTCTTTTGTGTCAAAAAGCGTGTGATCTCGACATCAGGATTGATACCTTGTTCCAGTTTCCTGAACAATTTCAGAAAAAAAGTATTATCATAAAGGATAGACGTGTTGCTCTGTTCGGCCTTTAGTAAATGAGAAGATATTTTGCCGTTTATTTCTTTTAAGTTCTTCAGAAATTTCTTTCCGGGGCATCCCACAAGTTTTCCGGAATCGGTGCGCATTTTCCTTCGACGAGTGATGATGTCCAATAAAATCTCATGGAACAGGGTATTGTAAGCCGCGTCATACAAAAGGCCTTCCTTCCGTTTAAGGAATAAGCGGCAGAGAATACTTTCCGGATAATCCTTGGCAATGGTTTTATCCTCGCGCACAAGCGTGAAGGCCAAGGGTAACAGATAGGTCTCAGGATTTCCGGAAGTGTAGCTGACATTGATCAGCATCAACTTGAATGTCTGTTTTTTTTGTTCTATGGATATCTGATCCGCAACTCTGATCGTGCGGATGTTCCGTGATTTGCCGCCGAACCATCGTACTTTTTGGAAATACTGCGGCAAAATATCAGATTCCAGGCGGCGGATAAATTTTAAATCAAGGATCTCTTCCCAGGAGTTTTCAACTTTGAGTTTGGGAGATTTGCGAAAGACCTCGTTAGAGGTAATTTTTTTCTTTTTTAATAAAAACCAATAATGATTATGCGGCCCTAAAGTGATGATGTACGGGGTTTCCCTTATGACCGGAAATTCATTCTGACTGAACACTTCTTCAGGCACATAATTCGTATATTCTTTAAGATCCAGCTCAACCGCCTGGGAAAAACGCGATAAGTTAATTACTACCAAGATGAGTTCGTCTTTGTATTGGCGGATAAAACAGATGACTTTGGCATTCTCCGGATACAAAAATTGAATGCTGCCTTGAGAAAAGGCCTTGAAGTGTTTGCGCATGGCGATCACGCGTTTCATCCACCAGAGAATCGTGGACAGATTGTTTTCCTGGGTTTCGACATTCACAGTCTCGTAATGGTATTCCGAATCAATGATAACAGGCAAATAAAGTTGTTGTGGGTTGGTTTTGGAAAATCCGGCATTACGGTCCGGGCTCCATTGCATGGGTGTGCGCACTCCATGGCGGTCACCCAGAAAGTGATTATCCCCCATGCCGATCTCATCACCATAATAGATAATGGGTGTCCCGGGTAAAGAAAACAGTAAAATATTCATGAGTTCCACTTTGCGGCGGTTATTATTCAAGAGCGGAATTAAGCGACGGCGTATGCCCAGGTTGATACGTGAACGCGCGTCTTTGCCATAGGCCCGGTACATATAATCGCGTTCTTCATCCGTTACCATTTCTAGGGTCAATTCATCATGATTGCGCAGAAAGATGGCCCATTGACAATTTTTTGGGATATTCGGGGTTTGTTCAAGAATATCGATGACCGGAAAACGGTCTTCCATTTGTATACTCATATACATACGCGGCATAAGTGGGAAATGAAACGCCATATGGCTGATATCCCCTTTGCCAAAATATTTGACCGCGTCTTCCGGCCATTGATTGGCTTCTGACAAAAGCATACGGTTTTTGAATTTGGCATCAATATGTTTTCTCAGCTTTTTAAGGAATTCATAGGTTTCCGGCAGGTTTTCGCAGTTGGTTCCGTCGCGTTCAAAAAGATACGGTACAGCGTCCAGGCGCAACCCATCCACGCCCATGCCGAACCAGTAGTCCGCGATTTTGAAAATTTCTTTTTGCACGCTGGGATTTTCAAAGTTCAGATCAGGTTGATGTGTATAAAATCGATGCCAGTAATAAGAATTCGCCTCTTCAGACCAGCTCCAGTTGGAAACCTCAAAGTCTTTAAAGATGATGCGCGCATCTTTGTATTTATCGGGTGTATTGTTCCACACATAATAATTGCGGTAATTGGAATTCTTTTTAGATTTTTTGGCACGGATGAACCAGGGATGCTGATCGGAAGTGTGGTTGATCACCAGTTCCGTTATGACCCTTAATCCATGCGCGTGCGCTTCTTTGAGGAATTCCTTAAAATCTTTTAATGTCCCATATTGGGGATGAATGGAATAATAGTCCGCGATGTCATATCCGTCATCTTTTAAGGGCGAGGGATAGAACGGCAATAACCATATCGCAGAGATGCCCAGGTTTTTTAAATAATCGAGTTTTTGGGTTAATCCTTTAAAATCGCCGATGCCATCTCCGTTGCTGTCGAAAAATGTCTTTACGTGCAATTGATAGATAATCGCATCTTTGTACCATAAGGGATTGTTTTCAATGTTTGTGCGTGATCGAGGATTCATCCATCTCCCTTTCTTTACATAAAGTAATCAAAATCTTGTTCCCGGCGTATATGCCGTTTAATATTAATGATATGCGCAGGGGCCTTGTGGGGGTCCAATTCAATATAGCTTGAATCTCCCTGCCATATGAACCTGTCACCACTCAAGAGGTCGTGCGCAAGATAGGATCTCTCTTTTTCAATGCCCAGTTCTTCCAAGGGCATTTTTAAATGGCCGATCTGTGTATGATACGGGTCCAGGTTCACGACAACAACTATGATATTTGAGTAATCAGGCGTTGCTTTATAATACGCCAGGAGAGATTCGTTATCAATGTTGCAGAAACGGATATTCCGGGTCATCTGTAAGGCCGGATTCTGTTTGCGGATCTGGTTGAGCTTGGCCAGAATATCTTTAAGATGGCCTTCTTTATTCCAATCCCATTGTTTGATTTCATATTTTTCCGAATGCAGATATTCTTCTTTGTTAGGGATCGCCTCAGAAATACACAATTCAAACGCGGGACCGTAAATTCCGAAATTTGAAGACAGGGTTGCGGCCATGACCGCCCGCATAATGAAAGCCGGCCGTCCGCCATATTGCAGATGTACTGGTAAAATATCCGGAGTATTAGGCCAGAAATTAGGGCGGAAATATTCCGCGACTTTGGTTTGGGTTAATTCTGTCAGGTAGTCTGTAAATTCCTGTTTTGTATTTCTCCACGTAAAATAGGTATAAGATTGGCTAAAGCCACCCTTAGCGAGCCGGTACATAACATGGGGCCTGGTAAACGCTTCAGCTAAAAAGATGACCTGGGGATGATCTTTTCGGATTTGTGTGAATAACCAGTCCCAAAAGGCGAATGGTTTGGTATGGGGATTATCCACCCTGAAAACGGTTACCCCTTGTTCGATCCAGAAAAGAATAATGCTTTTAAGTTCTTCTCTAAGATTCAAAAAATCTTCTGTTTCAAAATGGATAGGCAAAACATCCTCATATTTTTTAGGAGGATTTTCCGCGTATTGTACCTTTCCGTCTGGACGCCACTTGAACCATTGAGGATGTTCTTTGACATAGGGATGGTCGGGTGAGCATTGATACGCGAGATCCAACGCGACTTCCAAATGATTTTCCCGGGCTTTAGTCACAAAACGTTGGAAAGATTCCAGGCTTCCCAATTGGGGATGAATGGATTTATGGCCTCCCTCTTGCGATCCAATGGCCCAGGGGCAACCGGGCTCACCTTCTTTACACGCAACAGCATTGTTAGCGCCTTTGCGGTTGGTTATCCCGATAGGGTGAATCGGTGGCAAGTAAATGATATCAAAACCCATACGGGCGATCTCCGGTAAGAGCTCTTCACAATCTTCAAAGGACCCGTGTTTGCCGGGTTCCGGATTGGCGGAACGAGGGAAAAATTCATACCAGCTGCTGAACAGGGCGAGTTTTCTTTCGACATGGACTTTTAACTCTTTATGATAGAGGGCGCTTTTTGTCTTGTCTACATTGGCGCGCATAATATGTGCGAGTTCTTTTTCGGTTATAGACGCGGCCAGATCTTGCATGGGGCTTTTGGCTTGTAAGCGGTCAAGGTATGCGTCTATTTTTTCTGCCACTAAGGGATCGGTGACCCTGTCTTTGGTTTTTTTAAGGATATCAATGCCGATTTTCAAATCCACACTTACATCCTG
>JAGYNW010000076.1 GCA_018399915.1 Candidatus Omnitrophota bacterium | reverse complement strand
TACTGATAAAGATTTTTTCCCGGCGCGCGAGGATATTCCTGAAAAATTCATTTTGCCTTTTCCTCTGGACCAGAAGGAATACTTAATAAACGGCGAGCTAAGGTTTTGGGACGGGGCCTGTGAGCCGGTTTATTCTCCTGTTTTTATTAAGGAAAAAGCAGGATTGCAACAACAACTCATGGGCAGTTACCCTTTATTGATGGAAAAAGAAGCATTGGAAGCCTTGGATGCCGCGGTAAAGGCTTATGCCGATGGACGTGGCGTATGGCCCACGTTCTCTGTGGAAGACCGTATTCAGCATGTCAGGAATTTTGTTGCCGGGATGAGGGAAAAACGTCAGGAAGTTGTCAATTTATTGATGTGGGAAATCGGAAAGACTTATCAGGACTCACAGAAAGAGTTTGACCGTACAATTGACTACATTTTAGATACCGTCAACGCCTTAAAAGATCTGGATCGGTTATCTTCTCAATTTACTATTGAAAAAGGGGTCATCGGACAGATCCGCAGAGCGCCTTTAGGGGTTGTTTTGTGTATGGGACCATTCAATTATCCTCTTAATGAGACCTTTACCACGCTTATCCCCGCATTGATTATGGGTAATACGGTGATTTTTAAACCCCCAAAACTGGGAGTTCTTTTGCACCGGCCTTTATTGGAAGTGTTTAGGGACGCTTTTCCCGCCGGTGTTGTCAATACGGTCTATGGTGACGGCCAAAAAGTCATCGGTCCATTGATGGCTTCCGGAAAGATCGACGCCCTTGCCTTTATCGGAAGCAGTAAAGTCGCCAATATTCTTCAGAAGCAACATCCCAAGCCTCACCGTTGCCGCTTTGTTTTGGGATTGGAGGCAAAAAACGCTTCTATCGTTCTTGAAGATGCGGATATGGAGGCAGCAATAAAAGAACATATTGCCGGGGCCTTGTCATATAATGGGCAGCGGTGTACCGCGTTAAAGATCCTTTTTGTTCATACAGGGATCGTGGATGCTTTTTTGGAAAAGTTCAAAAAAGCTGTCGCGCAATTACAATGCGGTATGCCGTGGCAATCAGATGTAGCACTTACGCCTTTGCCTGAGCCGGAAAAGACAGAATATTTAAAGGCCTTGGTGGAAGATGCTAAAGCTTACGGAGCAGAGGTTATAAACCCAGGTGGCGGCAATACGATTGAAACCTTTTTTTATCCGGCGATCCTTTATCCCGTCAAGGCTCAGATGCGGCTTTATTCTGAAGAGCAGTTTGGCCCGGTAATCCCGGTTGTCCCTTTTACTAAGATCGAAACCCCTATTGAATATATTATCCAGTCCAATTATGGGCAGCAAGTTAGCATTTTCGGAAAGGATCCTGAGCAGATTGCTCGTTTAATTGATCCATTGGTTAATCAGGTGTGCCGTGTCAATATTAATAGTCAATGTCAGCGGGGACCGGATACTTTTCCATTTACAGGTCGCAAAGATTCGGCTGAGGGAACGCTATCGGTCTCAGACGCATTAAAAGTTTTTTCGATCCGCTCTTTGGTGGCAACGAAAGACACTGATGGGAATAAAATGATCATCAATGAAATCGTCAAAGAGCATAAATCCAACTTTTTATCAACGGATTATGTTCTTTAGGCCGTGCCGATAAAGAGGAAGAAAATTTTTAAATGTTTATAGGGTCTTAAGTGATCCGGAATCCATGCAATAAATGGAGGGGACAGTTCATGCAAAGAAAAACATTTTCAATAAGGCGCATGACTATCTGGGCCTGTAAAATGCAATACTTCAACAAGATAGTGTGTATTTTTATCTTATGTTTGTTTTTTGCGTCTAATTCGTCTGCCAATGATGCTTTTGAAGGCCGTTTTTTAAAGCCGCTTAACTGGAGATTGCAAAGAGAAATCAATGTTCCGTCGGATAAACTGCCGGCTTTCAGCGCTAAACTCGGCGGACAGATAAAAGATCTGACAAACCGTTTTTATAATGCCGCCGGTATTCAGCTGCAAATCAATGTGCTGGAGGCGCCGACAGAGAAAGCGGCTGTTCGTCTTTATCGGTCCTTACTCAATATCCGCCAAAATGAGTTGTTTGTTAGCCGAAGTGGAACAACCGTGTATGAATTTATCTGTTCCAATCTCTCTGTGATCCAAAAGGCACAGGCCGCCTTAGGGCTGCGGAACCAGGAAACAATAAACTGGCATGTGAGCATGGCCTTGGCCCCGATCACTAAGGCGGATTATCAGCAATGGAATATTTTGTACAATGACCTGATGAATTATCGGTCTGATCCAACGCCTTCAGCAGAAAGACAATTGGCCAAGACCGCCAATTATTTTACGTTTTCTGATAGGGTAACACTTATCGACCCAGCCTATTTTTCAGAACAGGACACCTTTGTTTTTAAACCGGCACCCACAGCCAGGCAAAAATCCGGAGATAACCTGCAATATTCTTTTGAGAATCTCCCGCTTATTTGCCAAATCCCATTACTGCAGGTGCAGGCACGTGTTTCGCTGAAGCCTTTTCAGGCTAATACCCAACATGCGGATATAGATCAGCTGAGATTGACCCGATCAACGGATTTCTGGCCGGTTGGGGATAAGCAGATCCGATCTTTGAAAGACGCACTGATTGCACCGGACATGGATGTGTCAGAGAAAGCGCAAAGGCTGTTGGGATGGATCAATGAAAATATCGCTTATGGCGGGAATATAATCGGGTCCCGATATGGCGTGAAAAAAGTTTTGGAGCAACGGTATGGACATTGTTGGGATAAGAGCGATGTTTTTATAACGCTCTGCAGGGCTGCGGGCATCCCCGCGCGTCAGGTTAATGGATGGCTCCATGGGACAGGCGGCCATGTTTGGGCAGAGATCTATTTGCCGGATCAGGGATGGATGCCGGTTGATGCGACGACATCCTGGTTAGGTGTTTCCCTGGACTATATCCCTTTTTCGATTAGTGAGGAAGGCCATATTACATTTGTTTATTGGGATAAACCACAAATCAGCAGGGATCAGTAGGCATAAGAATAACTTTTGTTTTAAGCTTTTTTAATGTCTGCGGCCTTGCCGTTTTTGTTTTTTGCCTTTTTCGTTCTCATTCTGTTGTTCGAGTTTTCGCAGTACCTGACGGGCTGTTTCTTTGGTCGAGGCCGGGTTTTGGCCTGTGATCAAACGTCCGTCTATCTTGACATGAGAGCAAAAAGGCAGCAGGCCTTTTTGGTAGACAGCTTGCCGTTTTTTTATCTCTTTCTGGCTATTGTACGGAACTTTAGCGCTGACGCCAGCCAATTGTTCTTCCATCCAGGAAAATCCTGTTAAAAGCTTGCCTTCTACAAGGTGTCTGCCGCTGCTCAACCGGGAATTTAAAAAAGCGCAGTATCCATGGCATACCGAGGCAACCACTTTCTCATTTTCATACATCTTGCGGTTGATGATTTGAATAGATTCATTTTCAGGAAAATCCACCATAGCACCATGGCCACCGGTATAGTAAACAGCGTCATATTTACGCCAGCTTATCTGGCTTAATTTGATTGAACGAGTGAGTTTTTGCATAAACGTGCGCTCCTGGAAGCGTTTTTTGGTGGAACGATCCATAGACAGCCAGGAAAGGCTGCGCGGGTCCAATGGGATTTTACCTCCATTGGGGCTTGTGATATCAAGTTTATATCCCGCAATTGTCAGAATATCCCAGAAATGGGTAAGCTCGCTAAGCCAGAGGCCGGTTGGGGTTTTGCTTTCAGGTAGATGGGTTTGGTTAGTCGCAACAATAAGAATCCTTTTATTCATTTTTTATGTTCCTCCGATCATCATTGGTCAAATGGGTTGGGTTACTTTCTTGCAATGATTGTTTATTTTCTTTTTAAGGGTCAGCAAGTGAATTAATAGCCTAGCATTAATTCGGAAAAAATTCCAGGGGTAAGAAAGATCACTTGCAAACAGGGCGTTCCTTGCTACAATAGCAACATATTTATTTACTTCAGGCACTCGAAGAGAGCCTGTTCTCAATTACGAAAGAAGGTTTAGATGAAAAGGTTTGAAGAGTTAGGGTTATCGGCGCGGATTCTTAAAGTTCTTAAACAGAAAGGTTTTGAACAGCCTACATCAATACAGGAAAAGGTTATTCCATTTTTGATGCAAGGCACACAGGATGTTATCGCGCAGGCGCAGACAGGCACAGGTAAGACCGCAGCATTCGGGATCCCCATCCTGGAGTCTTTAAAAGAAAACGCAACCCATGTACAGGCGATCGTACTCACGCCGACCCGGGAATTAGCCATTCAGGTATCCGAAGAGATATTTTCCCTGCGTGGGGATAAGAAGGTTCGTGTTACGCCTATTTATGGCGGGCAATCCATGTCCCAGCAATTGCGTAGTCTTAAGCAAGGTGTGGATATCGTAGTAGGAACACCGGGGCGCGTTCTGGACCATTTGAATCGAAGATCTTTGCGCTTGGAAAAGATCGATTATCTGGTCTTGGATGAGGCTGATGAGATGTTGAACATGGGATTTATCGAGGATGTCGCCCAGATCATGAAATCAACCCAGAAGAGCAAGCGAACGCTGATGTTTTCCGCTACCATGCCTAAACCCATTCAGAAGATTGCAGATCAATACATGCAAAAATATCAGCTTATCAGGGCTGACAAAGAAGATCTGACAGTAGCCAGTATTGATCAGATCTATTTTGAGGTGTCACAAAATGACAAGTTTGAAGCCCTTTGCCGGATTATTGATGTGGAAGAAGATTTTTACGGCTTGGTGTTTTGCCGGACCAAGATTGATACGGATACTGTAGCTAGACATTTATCTGAGCGCGGGTATGATGCGGAGGCCTTAAACGGCGATATAGCCCAGTCCTCAAGGGAAAAGATACTCAACCGTTTTAAAAAGCGCGCGATCAATATTCTTGTCGCAACTGATGTGGCGGCCAGGGGCATCGATGTGCAGGATTTGACCCATGTGATCAATTTCTCGTTACCACAGGGCCCAGAGGCCTATGTGCATCGGATAGGGAGGACCGGCCGGGCGGGGAAAGAAGGTAATGCCATTACTTTTGTGACTCCGGAAGAATATAAAAAATTGCAGTTTATCAAACGCATTATAAAGACTGATATTCGCAAAGCCAAAATCCCTAAGGTTAAAGAGATTATTGCGGTCAAGCGTCTGCGCATGAAAGCAACCGTCCAGGAGATCATCAGTTCACAACCGTCTTTAGAATGTTATGCCTTGTCTGCGGAGCTTCTCAAAGACAATGCGCCGGAGGATATCGTCGCGGCCTTAGTGGAATATGTGTTTGAAGATGAACTGCATGAGGCAAATTATGCGCCTATTCGAGATGTCAAAGTCGACACAAAGGGCAAAACCAGGCTTTTTATTCAGCAGGGAAAAAAAGATGGATTATCGCCTAAAAAATTGGTCAGTCTGATCGAGAAGAAATGCGGTTTTTCAAGCCGTTTGATCAGGGATGTACGTGTCCTGGAAAAGTTCTCCTTTATCACTCTGCCGTTTCATGAGGCCGAGGTAGTTCTTTCCTTTTTTAAAAAGCGTAAGCATAAGAACGACTTTTATGTGACCAAAGCGAAAAAAGAGCGTTAGGGTTGCTCACGCGGCACTTCTTTTATTTTTCCATCAAGATTTATCCATAGTCCAAGGATTGGAATGCCCGGATAATGTTGCCGTAGCGTTTGTTGCGCCGACCGGATGTGACAGGATTGTTCTTCTTCGGATGCGGGATTGCCGGCACAGTCTTCATGACCGATGATCGCTATCCCTGAGGATTTGTGAACATCGACGGAAATTTTTACCCTTTCCAGAATAGATTTAACCTTTTCAGGTTCTTTTTGTAACCCAAGAATGCAGTTGGGTCCTGGTTCTGTGATGGTGTCTACGTAAGCGGCATCAAAGTGTTTTTTTAGATAATGGATAACCGGGATCTGAATACGCCCATCCATACATGTGATGGCAGTGCAGAATTGATTCATATCGTCCTCTCGGGGCAAACGGTTTGAGTCTTTGCGGCATTATATCACAGGCAGAAAAATAACAGAAATAAATGACCATTTTTTATGAGGCTTGACAAAAGACATTATTTATTGTATTATCCTGATAATACGATAAATGAGGAGATATTTGTCATGGATTATTTACACTGCAGTAATCTTTTAAAGGCCTTAGGGCATCCCATCCGTTTGCGTATTGTTCAGGGCTTGATGAAGAATGAATGCAATGTTAATAAAATCATGGATGTATTAAAAATCCCCCAATCCACGACATCACAGCATTTGGGAATACTCAAAAATTTGGGAATTGTTGTTTCCCGAAAAGAAGGGGTTAAGACCTGTTACCGTGTAGTCGACCCAAAAGTGCGATGTATCCTGGAGGTATTAAAAGATTAATTTTTTTTGTTTTTATGCATCTGAATATTCTAATAATACGATTAAACAAAGGAGACATTAATGGAAACTGTGTTAAATGAACAAAATTTTGAATCAGAGGTTATTAAGGCCGACCTTCCCTGCCTGGTGGATTTCTGGGCTCCCTGGTGTGGACCTTGCCGCGCGGTAGGGCCGGTTATTGAGCAATTATCTAAAGAATATGAAGGAAAGGTTAAAGTCTGTAAATTGAATGTTGATGAAGCCGCGACAATCGCGTCCCAATACGGGATCATGAGTATTCCAACGATATCCATATTCAAGGATGGAAAAAGTGTGGATACGGTAGTAGGCGCGATTCCCAAAGAAGAGATTGTGGCAATGATTGACCGCAATCTTTAATTGATTAAAAAAGAGAAAACGTTACAATATTATGAAAAGAGGAACATTCATGCGAATTATAATGGGTGTCGTTATCGGCGCTGTTTTGGGTAGTATCATCGGCTATTACGGTAAATGCGTTACCGGCACATGTCCGTTGACAAGCACACCTGTCAGAGGGGCCCTTTATGGAGCCTTTATGGGCTTTGTTTTTTCGTCAGTCAGTTGATCCGTGACAAAAATCAGTAATAGGATAGAAAGGACATTATGTCTTCAGGTGATAAAGAATCAAAGGTCGTGATCATTGGCGGTGTTGCCGCCGGTCCGAAAACCGGTTCGCGTATTGCCCGTCTTTGTCCTGACATGGAAATTACCTTGATTGAAAAAGGTGAGTTTCTGTCTTATGCCGGCTGTGGGTTACCTTATTATATTTCCGGGGTTATAAAAGAAAGGGGAGAGTTGATGAATACCCCTTCCGGGGCTGTGCGTGATGCGGAATTTTTTCATAATGTGAAAAATATTCAAGTCTGCAACCGTACGCAAGCCATGCGTATTAACAGGAAAGAAAAAACCGTTACAATAAGATCGCTCCGGACCAATCAGCAAGAAGATATGGCTTATGATTATTTGGTGTTGGCTACCGGCGCTACACCTACCAATCCTCCTTTTGAAGGCATTGATCTGTTAAATGTTTTTAATTTAAATAAAGTCGAGGATGCGGAAGCCATTATGTCGGTGCTTGAATCGGGGGATGTGCGGAAAGTTGCGATTATCGGTGGAGGGCTTATCGGCGCGGAAATGGCAGAATCTTTTCATGCGCGTGGGTTGCAGGTTTGTCTGATCGAGAAATTGCCGCAGTTATTACCATCACTGGATGAGGATATGTCCTTGCTGATAAGCCGTTATATGGAAGACAAAGGTGTCCGGATAGCCACGGATACAACCGTAACCCGGTTATCCGGTAAGAGCCGGGTGGAAAGTGTCATCACGCAAGACGGAAAGATTTTTGATGCTGATGTCGTGCTTATTGCGACCGGGGTCAGACCTAACAGTCAGCTTGCACATAAGGCCGGTTTGGAAATTGGCGATCTGGGTGGAATTAAAGTCAATGAAAAACTCCAGATTTCTGATCCGGATATTTATGCTGCCGGGGATTGTGTGCAAAACACACACAGGATAACGGGAAAACCGTGCTATGTGCCTTTGGGTTCAACGGCGAACAAACAGGGCCGCGTTGTTGCTAATAATATTTGTGAAAGACCGGACCGCTGGAGAGGTGTGTTGGGTACAAATATATGTAAGATTTTTGATTATGCTGTTGGCTCAACCGGTTTGACTGAAAAGCAAGCATGTGCCAATGGATATGAGGTCCTGACGGTTTTAAGCCCGGCGCCGGACAAAGCCCATTATTATCCAGCCGCTAAGCCGATCTTTATGAAATTAGTCGTGGACCAAAAGAGCCGGAGACTCTTGGGTGTGCAGGTCATAGGTCCAGGAGGCGTTGATAAGCGCATTGATACGGCAGCTACGGCAATAACCGCAGGCATGACGGTTGATATGATAGCAGAATTAGATCTGGCCTATGCTCCGCCGTTTGCGCCGGCTATGGATAATTTGATTACTGCGGCGAATATCGCGCGTAATAAGCTTGATGGTTATCTTGAGGGAGTGTCGCCGCAAGACGTTAAAGCAAAAATTGACAGAAAAGAGGCAATCGTTTTGTTGGATGTACGATCCCTAAAGGAGTATGAATCCATGCATCTGTCAGGCTCAGTCTGCATACCACTCGGAAAGTTGCGAGAGGAATACGAACGTTTACCCAGGGGCAAAGAGATCATAACCTTTTGCAAGTTATCCTTGCGGGGTTATGAGGCTGCCCTGATCTTAAAATCAAAAGGGTTCACGGATGTCAAGGTTATGGACGGTGGGCTTTTG
>JAGYNW010000075.1 GCA_018399915.1 Candidatus Omnitrophota bacterium | reverse complement strand
CTATACCGAGGCGATCGGCCAGCCGTACGTTTTTAGAAAAATTTTATTCATTTTTTCTCCAAAATTTTTTTAAAAAGGTTGTGAGGTGTTGCACAATAACATGACAATCGCGAATGCTTCTGCGCGATTTCATGAACAAGCAACCCCGACCCCTTAATACAAAATATTTTCTTTATACTTTGTTTTCCAAAATTTTTCTCAAAACGTTGTGACGTGTTGCGCGAGAAGAATGTTCCGACGCCTCAACGGAACATTCCAATCCACAACACCGATCCATGTGAAATAAGATTCTTTGCATTTTTTTCCTTTCTCAAAATGCACCCCCACCTTTTCGCTTAAGCCAACGCCTTTAACAATCTGGCCGATTTTTCTTTTTGTAACTTGCCTTGAGCCATTTTGAGCATAGCGTTTAAAAGTTTTTGTTCAGGATCAAGAATGGTGAAGCCATTGCCCGGAAAAAGACCCGGATGGCTGGGCGATTGCGGATTTCAGCAAACCCATATCCCTGACACCCAATGAACCGCCATACCCTTGGATCTGGTCATTTAAACGCAGATAATGTCAAACGCTTGTTTCTTGTCCTTAAAATACGGCCGCCAAATCCGCGTTCAGCAGATCCTGGTTTAAATAATGTCCTTTTTCAAAGACTGTGTCTTTATCTGTTTCCCCGGGTAAATAGAACACATGCGCGACGTAACGCCCGTAAATATCGATCTTGTTGGTCTTGATCATGACAAAATCGACTGCCTCCATTTTTCGCGCGACAAACTGCCGGGCCGCCTCCCCTTTGGGTTCATCCAGAGCCGGCGTATCGATCCCTGCCAGGCGCAGGCGTTGTTCTTTCCAGGTGGTGAAGCCCAAATCAATCCGTACCAGCAGGGTGTCTCCGTCCACGACATTTTCCACAATGGCCTTGTAGACGTAAGTCGCCTGCGTGGGGCGTTCAATCACTGGGGATGCCTCAGGGTTTTGGCCTTTGGATTTTTTGGCGTGGCTGTACTGATCGTTTTGAATGGCCCGGGACAGCTTTTCGCAGGAAAGATTTTGATTTAAAGCCTGTTGGGTGTACCAGTCGCGTTTTTCAGGGTCTGCAATCGGCAGCAGCAATTTGTACTGGGACCAGTTGATCGAATCATACGGAACGCCTTTGGGATAGGCCGTAAAAAAGTGCAGGCAGCGGTTAAGGGTGGAGTAGTCCACGTTAAGTTCTTCGGCTAAATCCTGCAGAGTGGCAGTGGCCAGAGGAGTGTCTTTGAGCGCGTCTTCTTGCGCGATGCGTTGGCCGATGTGCCAATAGGCTGTTACTAAATGCTGGTTAGCGCTTTGGGCAATGGCTGTTTGACAGGCCGCTAAAATGCCGCGGATATCTTTGATTAAAGCGGTGTAGACAGAGGTTGAAAGAGCTTGGGAGTCATTGGGCATAAATAAGTCCTCCTTTTTCCCTATTTGATATTTTTTTGTCCGCTACGGATGTCTATTGCCACGTTGCTACGTGTAGCAACGTGGCAATACAGGTATTTTAACAGTCACAATGCGGCTAAGTCAAGCAGTCAAATTCTACCTCTTCTACTCCCATCTACTCCTTCTACTGTTTCTACCTCACAATAAATTTTTGAGCGTTTGAACATCAACGACCTTGAATCCTTGGCCGTTTGAAAATTCCGCGGAACCCTCCAAAAACTTCTGAGCTTCGTCCAGCTCGATTTCAAACGCGCTGGCCGGCTCTCCATCCAACAGGCCAATGACAAAAAGAGGTTTATCGGTTTTAAAATTTCTGGCAACAGCTCCTGTTATCATTCCGCTTTTCAAAACAGCGTCTAATAAAGGATTTTTACCTGACAAGGAAAATGTCGCCACAACAGACTTTTGTTTTTCTTTGATCTCTGCGTCCAGGCCGACCACATTCAGCATGGCTTGCGCTTTTTGTATCGGGGTGATCATGCTTTTCGATTGTTGTTCGTGCGTCTGATGCTTGGATTCAGAGGCAACCGGTTCTTTTTTTTGACATCCCGCCAAAACACAAACAGAAGCCAGTATGATCAACCCAAAATTATTCATCCATGTCTTTTTTGTCATCTGCCCCCCTATTTTTTAATACTATGAATTTTCTTAGGATTTTGCATTGATGTATAATTTGCGTCCTCATTTATTTTCATCTTTTTCGGATCCGTATGATAGACTTCGATCGTTTCATCTGAAAAAATGACCCACTTCGGTTTTTTTTCAAATTTAACTAAAATTCCAGATGGATTTCCATCAAACTTTTCCGCTAAATAGAACATCTCCCCATTGATACTGACGGGACGCCAGTGGTCTACCGTAGCGGCAACGGTTTGTCCTTTTACATCAAATTTCAACTGTGTGTCGATCGAAGGTGTCTTGCCTTGCGACTCGAACAATGCCTTCAATCTTGTGAAATTCGAGTTATGGACCTCTTCGCTTCGCGTGACCAAATGATTCATCACAGTCGTGCCAGTTTCTGTCATTTTCTCGCCGACCTGTCCATAGACATCTAGGGCGGAACTGACTTTGCCGCCAAGGTCACTGGTTTCCGTCATCGCCTTCATACCGATTTTAAAGGTGTCCGCGGCTTCAGTATCCACAGCCTTCATATGATGGCGATTCAGCGATTTCACCTGAACGTCTTCAGGCTGATCTTCCATCTGTTCATTAAAAGTCTGAAAATCATCTTGTTTCGGGTTATCCTGACTAACGAACAGATCTTCCAACACATCATTGAATTGCCCGGTAACAATGGGCTCTTGATCTTCAGCATTTTCCTGCGCTTTTTGATACGCTTCTTTCAGCTTGGTGTACTGTTCTAAATCTTCCTGCATCTGTGGATCGTTATCGATCTGTTCTTCGAGCACTTGCACAAAAACATCAAGATCGATCGGCTCCGGAATGGATTTTGGCTCTGGTTCTGGCTCTGGTTCTGGCTGCGATGTTTGTTCCGCTTCCACCTCTGGCTCCGGTTCCTGAACTATCGCTTTGGCTGTAGCTTTCTTTTTTGAAGACGAACCAGGCATATCAATATCAATATTTATGGATGGCATACTAAAGCTCGGGGCCACATACTCATACCCGCCTTGATCTGATCCTCCCTGATAATCTTTCCCCTGCCATTGCCCATGTTTCTGCTGAAGGTCATCAAGCATACGGGTCAGAAGCCCCAGCTGTTCATCAATCGCCTCGATTTCAGAGGGAAGCGCTTGATGCCTTTTGTAAAGCTCCGGGTTCAGCTCCTGCGCCATCTCATCCATCTTGGCCTGAAGCTCTTCGCTGGTTACACCGGCACCATAATATGAGCTGTACACTTTGTCGGATATGTCATTGCGACGAAGATAATATCTTTTTTTAAGCGCTCTTTTTTTCTTTTTCCTGAGTTCAATATTTTTTTCGATCTGAAAGATAATATTATCCAAAAGACTGCTCCAATACTGCTCGGATGAGGGTTCTTTATTCATCCTCTTGGAGAAATTTCTTTCATTATCGACCACTCTATCCTGCCAATCAACATTATTCAACGTAAGACTCATTCCGAACTGAGGACCCGACGGATAATTCTTGAGCTTTGATTCAAAATAAGTTTTAGCATCCTGGATCGCTCTCTGAGCGTCAGTCACTGTCTGTGGCTCTTCGGTCTTAGCTCCGGCAACCGCGGACATCATGACAATAAAACATAAAATCGGGATACCTGTGTTAATGACTTTCATATACCTCCTTTTTATTTTGGGTTTCGTCTAACCGGCAATTCCAACTTTAACCGTGCGACGCGATTGATCGGTCTTAAATTGAGATCTTCAGCCATAGACGTTAATGCCGAAGGAGCGGTAAACGCGGACTCCTGATTCCATTCGACATAAATCCAGTGTTTCGGGGTTCCGGATTTCTTCTTTTTACCTAAATACCAACCCCGGTCAAATTCTTGCGCCGTCACTGATTTATCGGAACGCGGAATTTCTAAATCCCGATACGCGACATGATAACCGTCATCTCCCCACATATTACTCCTTGTGCGGAAGGAATAATATTTTTGCCCATCATAAACCAGCTGAAACACATCCGGAACAGCATTGCCGTCAACGTATAAATATCCGTGACGGGACTCCGAGCGGGTTCCCTTGGCATCATATGTGATACGATGCTCCAAAACCGTTTCTGTTTGTGCCTTAACAGTATAACAGCCGGTCATTGTTGAAACGGCAAACGCCAAAATAAATATAATATTCGAAATTTTGTTCATTATCAACCTCCTGGTTAGTTATTCCGCTAGAATTTACTAACTTAGGTTACTACACTCTGCTTATTTTTTCAAAAGTCAGCAGCATATTTTACATTATCCAGCATATTTTACACTATCTAAATTTGCTCAGAAATCTGGCTGGTTTTTAACTATCCTCAGCATTGTTTCCTGGTAACGAAGCCAATCGCCAGGTGTAGGTTTCGTGAAAAATCTTTTTCTAAGCACATGGATCATAATTATTTACAAAGATTTTAAGGTTGTGCGGAAGGGTCATATTCATTCACCTGTTGAGATGGATGTATATGACATTGATGTCTATAATTTAAAACGATGGAGGATGTTATAATCATTTGGAATCAATAAAATTAGAAATAAAACGCCAGCAATGAGAAATGCAATTTGTTTTGGCTGCAGGGCATCTTTCACCTCATCTGATACGTATCCCATTAAGGTTGCCCAAGATTCCTAATGAGGGCAAGAAGATTTGTCTTTTTTTCGTCCCGCTTTGATGAATTCCCTAAAGCCCTTCTTTATTCTCTTGGTAATATTATTCATTGTCGTCAGCGGAATACCAAAAACAGCGGATGTTGCCGCACTGGAGGTATTGGCCATTATTTCTGATTGCATTTTCAACATGCGCATAGCTTTACGCCAAAGGCTATTTTCCAAATCTTTTTCTTTGCGGTGCAGTTTAATGGTTAATGTATATAATTTAAGCGCCTTATCCACACACAGCGGCACGGAATATTCCTGTGCGGTATGCTGGGCATTTTTCGATAAATCCTTCCTATCCTTTACAGATAATTTAAAAACCCAATCAAGGCATGCGGCAAATTCGCGAATACTATCTTTTTTAATGATCCTCCCATTTTGCTTGTCTTTTACTATCTCTCTGACCCCTGGCGCATCCACAGCCACAACAGGTGTGCCAGCCGCCATGGCCTCCGCCAAAACCATGCCCTGCGTCTCACTGTGTGAGGCAAAAGCAAACACATCAAGCGCAGCATAGGCACTAACCAGTTGTTTATTTTTCAAAACACCAGTTGTTATTAAACGCTGTGACAATTTCTCCTTTTCAAAAATGCTTTTTATTTCCTCCAATAATGGGCCACTGCCGACCATAACAAAATAGGCATTCTTATTTTTCTTTAAAAATGTCACTACTGCTTTTGAAACAAATAAAATGTTTTTTTCCTCAGCCAACCGGCTGATAATACCAACGGCAAAGGCTTGGGGGGGGATATCATAAAATTTGCGAAATGTATCACCGTCGCCTTTTTTAAAATCATTCACATAGATACCCGTAGGCAGCACTTCAATCGGAACCCTTACACCTCTTTTTTTCAGAAGTTCGGCCACACTTTCGCTGGGCGCAATCACCTGATCGCACAAATCGGCATAACCTTTTGCGAGTTTAATTACAAAAGTTTTCATAGCTGTTGAATCACCAGGCACATAATGAGTATTTTCTTCATATAAGGTGTGATTTGTAAAGATAATGGGAATATCAAACTTCGCAGACGCCCTAAGGGCTGTGTCACCGACTAAAAAGGGATGATGGGTATGGATGATATCGGGGTTAAATTTCTTAAAAACCTTATTAAGCTGGGTGGAAACCGGCAATTCAACCGAAAAGTCCGTATGATTAAAATTAGGAATCGAAGGAAGTCGAAAGATATCTTTTTCATTCTTTTCCGTGCCTTCAAACCCCGGCGCAATAATTAAGACTTTATGCCCGCGTTTACGGAATTCATTAGAAAAAACCTCAATCGATTTTTCCAACCCCCCGACGATTGGTTTATATGTATTTGTCATCATCACAATCTTCATTTTACACTTTCCTTTTAACCCATTTTTTTGTCAGATATATTTTCAATCCATATCCGGCAACTATCAATGCTAAAGCAAGCGCGATTTTCCACCAATGACTCGGATTAGAAAAAAACCCTGTTGCGGAATCACCAAAATAAACCAACACCATCATGCCCGGAAAGAGTCCGATGAAAGTGGCAATAATATATTCACCGAATTTAACCTGCGATAATCCAAAAGCCAAATTCTGTAAATCCAACGCAATATTGGGAATTAAACGCACCCAAAAAACACTCATAAATCCATTCTTAGCAACCGACGCATGAATGCCGTCCATTCGGCCTCCGATTAGCCGTTCAGCCCAATCATGCAGAAAAAAACGCGCTGCGAAAAACTGCCACGCCGCACAAATAAGCTCAGCAGCAACAATATAAATCAGCCCTGTCCATCCCCAAATAATCCCGGCAATAATCTTAACCGGCGTTGACGGGATTAAAATAAAAGGGCGTATTTGATAAAATCCAATATAAATGATCGGACCCCAAAAACCATGCGCCTCGACAGCTTGCTTCATGTCACTTATTTTTAAATGAGACAAATCAACATGCCATAGACGTAAAGTTAAAAAGCCGATTAAAAAGAGTGCACCAGCAGAGCCAATTTGTATTAAACGTATTTTTTTATTCTTCTTTACCGGCATAAAAGCCCTTTTTTATCAATACCAAGCAGGCATTATCATAAAGGAATGACAACCTGATGTTGATTATCTGGAACCAAAACCGGTGCCATTCCCGGGAAACTTACTTCAAGGATCGGTGCTTTTTTATGCCAGTCAGCCTGCCATTCGACACATATTGAATTACCTGTCTTTTTCAATTTCAAAGAAATGATCCCAAAAATAGTCGGCGCAGGACCAAATGACAGCTCTTGATCTGTCTCAAGCCACTCTAATGGCAAGCCGGAACAAAGAATCAATTTCCCTTCCTCTTCTTCGCGCAGAAAACAGCTTCTCAACATCATAATCCATTCTGCCGCAGCCCACGTATGCTGACCATCCCCCATGCACCCGCCTTTAGTCTGCGGATGAATGGCTTCGGGCCATTGACCTGTAGGGGACGCAAGATCAGCAATCCCTTTCATCAATATAAAATATCTTGCATCCCCGGCACGAAGAAATACCTGCGCCATATGCAGAGTTAAATAGGGATTGATCCCGGAATGACTCATATCATGAAACAAGCCATTATGAACCAGACAATTCGTATAGAGATATTCAATGGTGGCACATAAACGCATATTATTTGATTCCCATAACTGCAAAGGGTACCCTGCCACAAGTGAGCCAACCGATGCGCTATCTAATCTTCGATAGGGTGAAGACGGCATAGCCAGAGATTTGATTGTGGTTTCCACTGTGTTCAGACTCTGATCAATGCTCTGGGAAAATTGCTTTATTTGCTCTAACAATCGTTTTGTATATTCTGTATCCCCGTATTCAGTCAATAAATGCAGAGCCGCTTTCAATCCTCCGAGGCTCCAAAAATTATCCCAATAATAATAATTGTTTGGCCCAAAATGTTCAGCGCTAAATCCCGATGGCATTAACCCCGCATGTAAACTAGGGATATCAGAAGAAAGGCGTTTCTTTACAATCCATTTTATACCTTTATGAATCATATTTTTCCATTCAGGCTTTGGCTTTGTGCCTGTCATCTGGCAATGCTTTTGGATCAGCCATAAGACCTGTCCATTAGAATCCCACTCACCTTCCTGCGACTCAAAGTAACCGTTCATTTTCTGGCGGTGCTCAAATTGATCAATGATATTTTCACTTCGCTTATGAAAACCACTGCACAAAAGAGCATAGGTAATAAAAACAGTATCGCGGAACCAGAAACGTTTATACGTATACGGGCCAGCGTACACATCCTTGGCTGTATGTATCAAAACGGTTCTAAGCGAAGCATCAAAAAGAAATTGAAAATGGCGGTTGGGAATTTTAACCTGTACGGCAGCTTTGAGACAATCAGCCCAATCATCCGAACGCATTTTCGAATCTTGAGAGCCCAAGATCATTTCTTTTAAAGGTATATCAACAGTGATTTCTCTTTTACCTTTCTCATTTAATCGAAACATGGCCGCAGCACTGCCCATTTCAATAGGGCATTGCACATGTTTTTTAATGTCTTGTGGCGTGTAAAGCTTGTGATAGACATCGCCCTGATGAAAATTAGAAAAACAATACGTGTCCGGCATAACACTAAAAGATACCGATTGTTTTTTATCAACTCGCCAACCAGACTTATCTTTGAGTAATGCAATATTTGAAATAAAACTGACCCCCTCGGGATTGCACGGTCTTAACGAAACAACCAGGCTGCTGTCACATAGACCCTCTGCCTTAAGAGATATCCGGCAAACAGGAATATTCTTTATCTTAATCATTTCAACTTTAGAAGTGAGATGCATATCTCCAGCAAATGATTCTGTCACAATACTATTATTGGTAATCAAGTCAAGATTCTGTGTCACATCCTTGGCGCGTGATGGAATTAGATCATTGCCATTCTTGTTTGTAACCCAGGCATCAATCGACCATCCATCTCCAAATGGTGTCACAAGTCCGCAAGGATCAACCAAAGGTGTATCTTCAACATCCGGCAATCCAGCC
>JAGYNW010000074.1 GCA_018399915.1 Candidatus Omnitrophota bacterium | reverse complement strand
CCGACCAAGGGATTTCCAAAAAACAAAAACTGTGCGTCAGAAGCAACCACATTATAAACGAACATAAAAAACACTATAATTACCACAAACTTTACAACTGTTTTCATAAATAGCTCCTTTGATTTTTTATTAAAAAACATGATACCATCTACAGGCACTTACTGCCTATAAAAGATCGCTCTTTCACTGACTCTCATCTGTGAGCGGACCGGCGTCTATTGTTTCGTCGATCCAATCTAAATATTCCTGATTTCCCGCCACAATAGGAAAAGCGATGATCTCAGGGACAGAATAAGAATGTAGCGCTTTGACCGTTTTCTCGACCGCCTTAAACAAGACCTCCTTAGTCTTTAAAAGGATAAGCACCTCCTGCTCTTTCTCCTGCCGGCCTTTCCACATAAAAGAAGATTCTATGGCCGGGACCACATTAGCGCAGGCGACCTGTTTTTGCGCAATCAATTGAGAAATGATCCGATCGGCCTCGGGCATATCCTTGGCCGTGACCAAAATCACGATGTACATCAATCGTCCTCCTTTATCATCATTAACGAAAGCATCCTGCCGGCATGAGCGCCTTGCTTGCGATAAGAATAATATCCCGCTTGGCAACAGGTACAAACCTTACAATCGCTAATATTCTTGGCCTTAACACCCTGTTCGAGGATTTGTCGTCTATTGATAGCGATCAGATCACAATAATCGCTTCCGTCTTTCCTGGATACCTCATCAGGAAAATAGCGAGAAAACTCGCTGCCGACCTCATAACAACAATCGCGGATACACGGCCCCAAAATAATTTGAACGTCAGCAAGCGATGTTTGAAAATGGCGCTTCAATGCCAACAGCGCTTTAACAACAATCGCCTGATAACTGCCTTTCCATCCCGCGTGAACAAGACCTATGGCCTTATGCACGGGATCAAAGAGAAATACCGGAAGACAATCCGCTGTCCTTATAGCGATAGGCACGCCCTTTTGTCCGGTCAGTATCCCGTCAGCCTTGCCGGGAATTCCACCTTTGGAAAACAGATTATCGATAACAACAATCTTATCCCCATGTACCTGCCTCACACTAAAAACTTTTTCTTTTAAAAAACCGCATTGCCGGGCAAGATGCTGAGATTGGCTTTCCGTCAAATCCCCGGAAGATCCCACTAAAGAAAAATCCATTTCTGTTTGTGTTGTCAGGGCAAGGACTTTCCCTCCCAGGAAATGATCAAATAGCAACATCTTCTGCCTCTTGAGCCTCCGGGGCCTCGGGATCCTCCCCTGCGACATTGTCTGCCAAGGATAATTGATCGCCTTTTTTGAATTTTTCGATCTGATTGATCTTGGTATCTAACTGCTTAAAACTTTTTGTTTTGATATCTTCATAGACACCGTCCAGCTTCTCTATGGATTTTCCGATATCAAGGAATCTATCTTTAAATTTCCCATAAATTTTCGCGAATTGATCGATCTTTTGAATGATCTTCTTTAAGTTGCTTTCAAAACGAAAATTCTCAAAAGCTTGCCGGACGACACTCAACATAGCGTACAAAGTGAACGGAGAGCAAAGGACAACCTTTTGCCTTAATGCCTCGTCCATCAGCTCCGGGATTTCTTCTTGAATCAAACCGAATACCTGTTCATTAGGGATAAAAATCAGAACGAAATCCAGAGTATTGTCTTTCGGATCAATGTACCCTCTATTTTTTATCTCCTTCACCCGGTCCTTAACATTGCAAATGAATTCTTTTAAATAACGCTCTCTCTGATCACTTTCCGTGGCATTAACCATCTTAAGATAATTATCCAAAGGAAATTTTACATCCATATTAATAATGTGGTTATCCGGCAGCAAAAAGGTGTAATCCGGCTTTGCCGTTGACGACACCATGGTTGACTGTTTCTTGTAATTAACCCCTTCAATCAGCCCGGCATTGCGGATAATATCCTCGGCCATCCTTTCGCCCCACTGACCCCGCAGCTTAACGTTCCCTAAAATATCATTCAACTTGTTCGTTGTTTCATGCAGGCGCAACGTGGTCAGAGAAGCATTTTTTAACTCATTTTCCAAATTGCCGTACTTTTGATCGCGGTCCTTTTCAAAACTCTGCATCAACAACTTGTATTCTTTTAATTCATTTTCTAATCCTTGAACGGTTACCTCAACCGCTTTTTTCCGGCTCTCCAGTTCAGAGACCATCTTATTCTGTTCTGCCTCAAACTGGCTCTTTACCATTAGCGGGATCTGTTGCAAATTAAGCCGGCTTTCTTCTTTCATTTGTTTAATCGCGCCGAACAATAAAAATACAGTAACTATGACGATCACGCTCATGCCCAAGACAATACTTCCTATCAAGATATCCATAATCGATTCTCCTTAAAGCCTTCGCTCTCACACCCCGGAGAACAACCGACTCTGTTTTACTAACATTCTGTTTAAAAAATTTTTTTAATTATATCTGCAAAAAGACTTAAAGTAAACAAAGCAAGGGGCACCCCTCACAGCGGGGTTTGACCCGGCAAAAGTCCTTAGCCAATTTTACAAATAATGCATGGTATTCATTAAAAATCATAGGATCTTCTTTCAGATTCGCCATAAATAGCTTTTGCACATCCGCGTAGGTATCCTTGAGCGCGATGACCTTATGCCGGAATAAGACCCTTTTCGTATACGCATCGATAACAAAAACCGGTTTTCCCAGAGCGTAAAGTAAAATTGAATCCACGGTTTCTGGGCCCACCCCATTGACTTCTAACATTTTTGCCCGCAAGGTAAAAGTCTCTTCCCGGGCCATAGCTTTCAGATCTCCCGCATACTCCTTCACAAGAAAAGACACAAAATTCTTTAAACGATTGGCTTTGACATTAAAAAATCCAGAAGGTTTGATCAGAACAGCTAATTCTTCCGGGGGCATGCGATAGATAGCATCTACAGAAAGAGTCTTTTGGTCTTTTAAATTCTGTATGGCTTTTTCAACATTCCCCCAATTGGTGTTCTGGGTCAAGATCGCACCCACCATTATTTCAAAAGGGGTTTCTCCCGGCCACCAGTATTGGGAGCCAAAAGCCTTTAACAACAAATCGTAGATGCTTTGCAGCAATTCTTGAGCGGTCTCATCTCTCATTCCTAATAGCGGCGCGTCTTTGATCTGGCGATATCGTCAAAAGACCAATCAGCTTCCTTTTTTTTGGGCTTGGGCGGGACATTTCCATGCTGCTTGGAATCCATATTTTTCCGGGGTTTTTTTCCTGATTTTCCCATAGTCGGCCTCCGTTTTCCTGCGTTTATTTAAAAACAAAAACCTTTTTAACCGGCTCTTCAATCTCCCATCGGCAACTCAAGCCCACAGGAAACCTGACAAGGTCGCCGGACTCAATCTCTACGGTTTCCGCTTCCGTTGTTACCTTGACCTTCCCCTCAAAAAGATACGCGACTTCCTCGCTGTCATAGTGCCAATCAAAGGATGAAGGCTCACATTGCCAGACAGACCATTCTCCCTTATTTTCCCACTGCTCAGGCAAACCCAATGCCTTTTTCTTTTCTTCTGTGGGTTTTTCAATGATTATCTTTACCATAAGACAACTCCTTTCTTACGATGAATATTACTATGCTACTGCACATAGTCCCAACTGGAAAGGACTCCTGAATCATCAAAATACAGATAGACTTTTGGCGAGTCAAAAAAACGGGTTGAATAGCGGTACAACCAACGGGAAAAGACCTGATCATCTTTTGTCACAGTTTCCGTTAACACCGGAGCCCCAAAGGCCGCCTTTATCTGAAACTGATTTTCATATTGCAAAAGGTTCCCTGCCTCAACGGTCTTTACCAGCTTTTCAAACCCCTGATCACTTGCTTCAACTTCAGAGGCGATCTCTGCCTGCTCGCTGGAAAATCGTTTTAGAAGCAAAAGTTCGTCCACATGAGAAAGGCTTTTGCAGCCGGTCATATAAAAAGCCATTACGACTAACAGAAACACTACACAAAAAGCTTGCACCAAATTATTTTTCATTATTATTTCCACCTGAAATGGACAAAAATTCGTCCCCAATTCTTGTCGTCTTTTTCTATCCTATGATAAACCCCTTTATAGTTTTTTTCAAGAAACCGTAATATACTTTTTTTCAGCTGTCCGCTGCCTTTGCCTGTCACAATCTCAACCATCTTGATCTTTCGAGAAACGGCACGCCCCAAAGTCTCTTGAAGAGCCTTCTCGATCTTAGCCCCATCTGAATAGATCGCATGTAAATCAAGTTTTAATTTCATAATTCTAAAAAAAATATCTACCAAAACCGATGCCGCGATTTACCGGCTGATCTGATCCCGTTCCTCTTCCAACTGATTGATCCGGCTTTGATTCTCCCGCAAAAGGGTCTGAATCTCTTTCAAGCGCCTGCCACAATCCTTGATGATGGCAGGATCCCGGCCAAAAGATTCCGAGAGCATCCGGGATTTTACATAAGTTTCGGTCTCCAGTTCTTTTTGATCCTTCTGAAGTTTTTTGATCTCATTCTTGATCTGGTTCAAACGTTTGACCGCTTTTTTATGCTGCGCATGTAAATGATCGATGACCTGATTCTTTGGATCCCCTGCTGCGGTCTTCTTTTTTTTCTTTAATCGCTTTTCTTCTTGTTTGATAGTCTTTTTTCTGCGCGCATCCTCTTCTTCTTTGCTCCCTTTCTTTTCCAGATAATAATCAAGCCCCCCATGATAAACTTTCAGTTTACCCGCGCTGACATCGACGATATAGTCGGCATTCTCTTTAATGAAATACAAATCATGGCTGATAAAACACAAGGTCCCTTCGTATTCCTGAAAAGCCTCTGTCAATGCCTTGACCCCATCGAGGTCCAAATGAGTCGTCGGTTCATCTAAAAGCATAAAATTGGGCGGATTGATCAACAATTTCGCCAAAATCAAACGGCTCTTTTCCCCTCCGGATAAAACCTTAACAGATTTAAAAACATCATCCCCGTGAAAATTGAACAAAGCTAAAAGCGTCCGGACTTTCTGCGCCGGCACACTGCCGCCGGGAACTGACATCACAACCTCATCAAATAAACTAAGATCAGGATTCAATACATCCAAACGGGTTTGAGAAAAATAGCCCAATTCCACATTCTGGCCGTAACGGATCGAACCGGAATCCGGCTGGATCACGCCGGCAAGCATTTTTAACAAAGTGGATTTTCCGGCCCCATTAGGACCCACCAAACAGATCCTTTGCCCCCGGATGATCTCGTAATTAAGATTCTCATAAACAATATTATCCCCATAACGCTTGGCAATATTCTTTAATTCCGCTACCTGATACCCGCTGTTTTGTACATCCGAGAAATCGAAATCGCCAATATTCTTCTTGTCGTATTCGATCTGAATATCTTCCAGACGGTCAATCATCTTGCGCTTATTCCTTACGGCGGCCGCGCGGTTAGGTTGCGCGTGAAATCTTTCGGTAAACCGTTTTAACTGTTTGCGTTTTTTCTCGACAACTTTTTTGCGTTTCTCCAATGAGACGTTCAGAATGTCCTTTTGCTTTTCATAATTCTCATAATTCCCCTTGGATTTGACGATCTTGCCGTTATCCAGAACAATCGTATAATTCGTAATGTCATTCAAGAAAACGCGGTCATGGGAGATGAGAATAAACGATTCGGAATAATCGCTCAAAAAACCTTTAAGCCAAAGCGTTGCTTCCAGATCCAAATAATTCGTCGGCTCATCCAGTAAAAGCAAATCATAAGGACAGGTCAACAGCTTGGCCAATAAAGTCCGCATCTGCCAGCCACCGCTCAAATGATTGATCGGCTTATGAAAATCGTCTTGCTGAAAACCTAACCCGGAAAGGATCTTTTCCGCCTTGTGTTCCAGTTCATAAACGCCTAACTGCTCCAATTCCTCCAAGACATCCCCGTAACGGAGTGTGGCCGCCTTATGCGTATCCTCTAAACGCTTTTTTTCCGCCCGTAACTTTTTGATACGCGTGTCTCCTTGAGTCATTTCATCCATAACCGTATGACTCGATGAAAATTTTGCTTCCTGGGGCAAATATCCGATATTAATATTTTTTTGGACCTGTAAATCCCCGGATAAAGGTTCGGTCTCTCCCAAAATGATAGAAAAAAGCGTTGTCTTTCCGGCGCCATTAGGCCCGGTCAACCCGATTTTCTCTCCTTTGAAGATGCTCAAGGTGACATCCTTAAACAATGTCCGTTGAGAAAACCCCATCGTTAGATTATTGATCGTGATCATAATTGCAGTAATTGTTTTTTTTCTTTTTCGTTCAAGTTCCGCCAAGCTCCGGTCTTTAAACTCCCTAATACCAGCGGACCCTGCGAGACCCTTTTTAAGAAAGTCACTTTATGCTTAACAGCCGCGAACATACGGCGGACCTGACGCTTACGGCCTTCGCGAATGGTAATCAGGCATTCGGTAAAATCGCGCTTCATCCTTATTACCTTGATCTTGGCTTTCGCGGTCTTGCGGCCATCTAAAAAAACCCCGTTCTCTATCTTAAGGCGTTCTTTTATTTCTAACCGGTTACGCACCTTCACATAATAATTCTTATCACTCTTATAACGGGGATGAGTCAGTTTCTGTGTAACGTCCCCATCATTGGTTAAGATCAGGAGGCCTTCTGTATCTTTATCCAGCCGTCCTACCGGGGCCAGAAAATGATATTTCTTTGGCAACAATTGATAAACCGTTTTTGACGCATGGGGGTCTGCTTTTGTTGTCACATACCCTGACGGTTTATTGAGCATAATGTACTCATACTGTTTTTGCTTAATCCTTTTGCCGTTAATAAAGACTTTATCTTTTTGCGGATCGATCTGAATGGAAGGCTCCGTAACAAGCTGATCATTGACAGTTACCATGCCCTCTTTTATCAAATCCATAGCTGCCCGTCGGGAGCATTCATCATTATGTGATAAAAAAATCTGTAATTTTTGAGAATTCTTCATAGCTGTTCCTCTTAACCTTAACCTCTTGAGCTTATAAAATTATCATTTCTTCCTTTGTCGCGCAACCTCATAAACAACAACAGCGGCGCAAGAAGAAACATTCAATGAATCCGCAATACCCTTCATGGGGATCCTGATTTTCCGATTAGCCTTTTGGGACCAAAAAGGGGTTAACCCATCATGCTCATTGCCTAAAATAATGGCCGACGCATCCTGATAGGAACCTTGATCATAGCGGTCTTGCGCCTCTGGAAGCGTGGCATACGTTGTCACCTTGGCTTTTTTCAAAAAGGCATAGGCCTCTTCATTGGTTGACAGGACAAATTTCACAGAAAAGACCGTGGCAAGACTGGCCCGGATGACATTGGGATTGTATACATCGCTGCACCCCTCGCACAAAATGATGCCATCAACGCCCGCACCATCACAGGTTCGAAATATTGCCCCCAGGTTGCCGGGCTTTTCAATGCCTTCCAAAACCACATAAAAAGCTTTTGAAGAGGAGCCAAGATCTTCATAGGCATATGACCGTGGCCGACAGACCGCGACGATGCCATCCTTGCGGGCCCCATAAGCGATCTTTTCATAAACCTTTTCTGTCACCTGATAAATTTTTACTTGCAATAAAGACAACTTTTGATTTAAGGCTTGGGACTGAGCCTGTTTCGTGAACAAGGGCTCACAAATAAAGACTTCCTCAATGGGCGCCTCAAGCTCAACAGACCGCGCTACTTCCGCCGACCCGTCAATAAGCGTCCGGCCCGTCTGTTTTCTTATTTTTGCGGACCGAAGCCGGACAAGATTTTTTATTTGAGGATTCTGTAAACTGGTAATTCGGAGTTGGGTCATCATCAAGAGAACCTTAAATCAGATTATGTTCTTTTAGAAAATCCCTGATGGCATTCACAAATTGATCCTTATATTGCTCATACCCCAGATTATGGCCACCTTTTGTTTCAACAAAGGATTTGGGAGGCTGCGCAGCCTGGAATAATTTTTCACCTAAAAAATAAGGGATGATCTCATCTTCCTTGCTGTGTAATAGCAGTTTGGGAATCTGGATATGCCGGATCTTAGAGGCCGAATCCATTTTTGTCCTGAGCAGAAACCCGGGAGCAATAGGTAAAATTTTTTTCGCCACATCTTTTGCCGATGAAAAAGAAGAATCCACGATCAAGCATGCCAAAGGTCGACGCAAGGCCAGATCAACGGCAACCACGCCACCTAAAGAAGCGCCATAAACAAAAAGGGAAGCCGTGTCAATATCCTCTCGCCTTGTTAAATAATCATACGCCGCCTGAGCGTCTTTGTAGAGGCCTGCTTCCGAGGGAACCCCCTGACTCTTTCCGTACCCTCTGTAATCAAAGATAAAAACATTAACACCCATCTCATAAAAATACTTTAACTTCAGAACACGTCCTCCGATATTGCCTGCATTCCCGTGACAAAAAATCATGGTGCTGCGGGCACCGGGCGATCTTAAAAACCACCCATGCAAAAGCACACCATCCTCTGCGGCAAAATAGACATCCTCATATTCCAATCCAAGATCCTGCGGCGTTACCTGGATATGGGGATCAGGATAAAAAACAGCCTTACTTTCGACATAACGAATGTAAAGCACAAACAGTAATAGACATAAACATGCAAAGAGAATAAATTTCATAAAATAATCAACTGCTTACGGAGGCGGTTTATTGTCATACATTAAAGCGGACATTCATGATGTCCCCTTCCTCAAGGACATAATCTTTGCCCTTAACCATGAATTTTCCGACTTCTTTTAATTTGGACTCGCTTTTCAACTCAATAAGATCGGAACATTTCATGATCTCCGCACGGATAAAGCCCCGCTGAAGATCAGAATGGATG
>JAGYNW010000073.1 GCA_018399915.1 Candidatus Omnitrophota bacterium | reverse complement strand
AAACATCCACAACAACTAAAATATCCAAACCTTTTTTTTTCACTTCCTGCCATTCAAATCCCCATTGCGGACGCCCCAAAGCTAACAGGCTAAAAATAAAAACCAAAACAATAAGAACACTTCTCTTTTTTTCCGTAAAAATGCTGTATTCCGGAGCAATATCTCTCAATAAGCGCTGTTGTACAAATTTACGAAGCTTGCTTTCTTTGCGTTTAATAAACCACAGCAAAACCATGAGCAGAGGAATGCTTATCCATAAAAAATATAATATTTTCTGATTAGCAAATTGCATTTTCTTACGGTAATCTTAAATAGACTGTGTTCTTTAAAAGTATTTCTAAAAAAAAGATAGACAATCCAAGCCATAATGGAATATAAAATAATTCTTTGTATTCCTTATAACCGATCTCTTCGATTTCTGTCTTTTCCAACTGATCAATTTCGGCATAAATTTCTCTCAACGATCTTTCATCCGTAGCACGAAAATAGCGACCTCCGGTAATATCAGCTATTTGACGCAGACTCTTTTCATCCAGATCAATAATGACCTTCCGGTAAGTCTTCCTCCCAAAAATATCTACTGCTGGATATGGCACATACCCTTTGGTCCCCGCTCCTATCGTATATATCTTTACGCCAAATTGTTCGGCTAATCTTGCTGCTTCGACAGGAGTAATTTCACCCGAATTATTCACGCCGTCAGTAAGCAAAACCATTACCTTTGATTCCCCGCTGCTTTTTCTTAGCCGGGAGACAGAAGATGCGATAGCTGACCCTATTGCTGTTCCATCCTCTATAAGGCCCAATTCAATTCGGTTTAAATTAGTTTTAAGCCAAGAATAATCTGTCGTTAACGGTGACACCGCATAAGCCAGGCCCGCGAAGGCAACTAATCCGATCTGATCACTCTTGCGCGATTCAATGAAATCATTAACAACATCTTTCACGATTTTCAACCTATTAACTCTCTGTCCTTTAATCGTAAAATCTTCGGCCGCCATACTGCCGGAACAATCAATAGCCAGGACAATATCAATCCCTTCCGTTTCATATACGAATTCCTCGAGAACTGCTCGTGGTCCCGCCAAAGCGATGACAAACAAAATAATCACTAACATTCTTAGAAATAATGGCATCCACCACAACCGCAATTTCCACGACACTTCATTTTTTACAAGCAATTCATCCGAAGGAATAGTAATCGCACTCGGCTTTTTTCCCCTGGTTAAAAGCATCGCAAGGATAATGATTAGTGGGATCAATAATAATAAATAAGGACTTTTAAAAATCATTTTAGTTCTTCCGCTTCGGAAAAGCAATTCTTCCTAGTTTCTTCAATAAGTTTCCTGACGATTTCCATGCTCTTTTGAGAATGTTCTTTGCCCGGATCAAATTTAGCAAATTTGACCATATCACAACAAGTCAAAAACTCTTTAAGAATATTCTTTTGCACATTGGTTAACGTTGAGAAATCCTTTAAATATATTAAAAACTCCTCCGTCGTCATTTCAGGCGCACTGATGTGCATCTCCTCTTCGAAGTATCGTCTTAGAATATCTGATAAACGTAAAAAATATTCCTTAACTTCACCTTTCGCCAACAGATCTTCTTTAATTAAAGCATCCAATCGACCGAGAGCCTTTTGCCAAGGTAAAATTTGGACAACCTTCGAATCATTAAAAGACTTTTTCTTATTTTTATAAAGCCATAGACACAAAGCTATTATGCCAAGCAAGACAAAAACGACTAAAACGATCAACAAAGAATTCCATCGAAAGGGATACGAAACAGGAGGTTTAACATCACGCAATCCCTCAGCCAACGCATTCTCAATAATTACAAAGATAAAAATATTAGTTAAAAATTTTTTTTTCATCATAGCATTAAGCACAAAAATTTTTCTTAAAATTAATGAATTCGTCGTTTTCGTTTCATAAAAAATTTTATCAAGCTATCAGAATAAGACTTATCGGTGTAAATATCGACATAATCAATACCTAAGCGCTTAAAAAGCTGTTCTCTTCTTGAAAGACGGTCACTATTCTTTTGTGCATATCGACCTCTATATGCTTTGTCATTAGAATCCACATAAAAAATATCGCCAGATTCCGCATGCTTTAAGGTTAAAATGCCACAATCAGGCATCTCAATTTCTCTAGGGTCATTTAATGTAATCGCTATAAGATCATGCCGTTTATTGGCAATGGCAAGCTTATTAGTAAAATCTTTATATGGAACGGGGCTTTCACTAATGCCTTTCTGAAAAAAGTCCGATATTAAAAAACAAATAGATTTTCTTTTCGTGACCTTATTCAAATATTCCAATGCATGTTCTATATCTGTTGCTTTGCCTTTTGGTTGAAAATACAAAATTTCTCTTATAACCCTTAGCACATGCTGCCTTCCTTTTCGGGGAGGAACATATTTCTCGATTTGATCCGTAAAAATAATCAAGCCCACCTTATCATTATTCCCAATGGCGGATAAAGATATCACAGATGCAATTTCTGCGGACAACTGACTTTTCAATTTATTGACAGTCGCAAACTGACACGAGGGTGAGGCATCAATTAAAATCATCACAGTCAATTCTCTTTCCTCTACAAACTTTTTCACATGTGCTTTACCCGTCCTTGCCGTGACATTCCAATCAATAAATCGAATATCATCACCAATTTGGTATTCCCGAACTTCATCAAACTCCATACCTTGCCCTTTAAAAATGCTGTGGTATTGTCCGGCGAAGACATCGGTAACCAACCTGGATGTTGTGATCTCTATCTGGCGTACTCTTTTAAAAATTTCTTTTGGAATCATAATTCGCTCCAAATATTAAATAATCCATTGCATATTATCTTAAAAGGGCCCTGTTGAATCATGACTTAGGGCACTTCGACTTCATCAAATATTCTTTTGACAATATCTTCAGATGTTTTCTCTTCGGCTTCAGCTTCATAACTGATAATTACTCTATGCCGAAGCACGTCCATACCTATCGTCTTCACATCCTGTGGTGTTACATATCCACGTCCTTGCATAAAGGCATACGCTTTAGAGGCAATTGTTAAATTTATGGTTGCCCTAGGTGATGCCCCGTATTGGATCAAATTCTTAAGCCCTTCAATCCTATACCTTTCCGGATTACGAGTAGCATCAACTATATCAACAATATATCCTTGAATCTTTTCATCCATATAAATTTCATTAACTACGCCTCTCAACCTAAGAATATCACTGGGTGTAATAACTTGATTAACATTAAGATTAATATCTACATCCGTTGACGACATCCTCTTTAGAATTCTTAACTCCTCTTCCTTATTCGGATAATTAATTTTAAGTTTCAACATAAATCTGTCTACCTGCGCTTCGGGTAAAGGATAGGTCCCTTCTTGCTCGATAGGGTTTTGTGTCGCCATTACCAAAAAAGGATCTTGCAGTTTCAGCGTTTCGGATCCAATCGTGATCTGACGTTCTTGCATAGCCTCCAGAAGTGCACTTTGCACCTTGGCGGGGGCCCGATTAATTTCATCTGCAAGTATTATATTTGCAAAGATCGGACCTCTTTTAACCTTAAAATCTCCGGTGCCTTGATCATAAATTAATGTCCCAATCAGATCCGCAGGCAACATGTCTGGCGTAAATTGCAATCTTTTAAAATCTGCTTTAATGGTTGCCGCTAATGATTTTACTGCTGTGGTCTTGGCTAGACCGGGAACACCTTCAAGGAGTACGTGTCCGTTTGACAGTAACCCGACTAATAATCTGTCTAAAAGATATCGTTGTCCGACAATGACTTTTTCCATTTCAAAAATGATTGAATCTAAAGAGCCGATCTCTTTTTTTACTTTTTGATTGATATGGATAATTTCATTCATAATGATTCCCCCTCAGGTTTTAAAATGTTAAATACATTTTTGGGCACAGTTATCTCTTCTAACTAAATCACACAATTTAATAAACTGTTTAGCCTTCTAGGTTCTGGTAAATAATTTTTAGGTATAAAAGCAACTTTTCCTTATTCGAAATAGATATCAATCCGCTCTACCTTCTTGTCACGGATATCAACGGAATAAGGCTCTGGAATAGAATGGGTTTTTAATACTTTAGGTTTATCATCCCCCAAATAGCTAAGCTTAATTTCCTTTACTTTTACCTTAGGCTCGTTAAAAGTATCTGCTCTTTTCGGGTTATGATAGATCGTTAAAATTGAGCCAAGAAAGTTAAACGCATAGCAATTAGGTAAAAGCGTCGTCTCCTTTTCCTGACCCTCCGATGTTTTATATTTTACAGTTATTTCTTCATTTGTAAAGAGGTCGCCTTTTAAAACTGGTTCGAATTGCAGCTCCAGTTGTTTTTCTTCATTCAAATAAAAAGGTCTTTGCCCCATATTCATATATAGCCAAATGTGTAAAAATTCAGCCGTGCTGCCGGATAGTCTTGCAACAAAGCCTTGCCCATGGAGATTTTTATCTTCATGGGCACTGCTGACAATAAAAGAAGAATTCTCTAAAATGCTCCGCCTATATATTTCTGGTTCTAAAAAAGGAACCAGTACATTACGGAAATTCTCATAAAATTCCACATACAATTTTGATCGAAGGAGCTCTAACATAAACTTATATTCCATATGCAGCCAAACAGATTCATTTTCCAACCACCCTCTAGGGAAAATACGAGTCCGCCCTATCTCTTCACTTTCATTTGACAAATCCGCATTGACCTTATACATCTTTAATTTTTTATCAAATAGATCACTTTGCCTAACCAAATCATATAATTTCTTAGCGTTCCCCTCGTTCTTTTCAATCCTCAGGGCATGCACATATCCTTCCAGGAAAGCGGGCAATTTATGAAGACGAAATTTCTCAGGACGCACAAAACTATTACCATCATTTAGCGGAGAATAGTCAATTACTTCGTGATAAAAATAAGTTGATAAAAAACCCCGTTTATCCTTAGCTGCATCAATGGCCTTATCTGTTTTTGCGATGACTTTTTCAAGAAAATCCTTTACTTCCTTAACAGATATATTTTCTTCCTTTCCTTCAATCCCAAAACGGATTTGGGCCCGATAATCTTCTTTAAGCTCATTAGATTTAACCCAATACGAAAGAGGGTCAAGATCCTGCGAAAAAATTGATTCCAGCTCTTTAACAAAAAAGCTAAGCTCTTTGAATATCAAATGCGATTCATCGTCCTTTAGCGATAACGCCGTTAAAGCGTTCAAAAGAAAAAGCGCTAATCGCTTCACTTCATAAGTTTCAGAGATAGAAGAACCCAATAAACCAGGGAGACCATTTAAGGCATCATACCAATTAGGTTTATCCGCTTCCATAGCTAACCCGATTCCACTAGGATCTAAGGTGCTTATCTTATTCGCTATCAAACAAATAATTTTTATCAACAAATTGGTATAATAAACTTCACCCGCTCCCCCTTGCGTCTTTAAGACATTCCCATTCTGGTCAGGATTTAGCCCTTCCACAATTTTGGCAACACCTTCATATTGTCTGACCCCATGATCGGTAATCACATAGCGCTTATCGATAGGAAGAACATAATGACTGTTATGATAAAAAGTAAACTCTGTCTTATCTAATAGCAATTCTTTCAATTTTTCAGGATATAAAGCTAAATAGCTTTCAATAAGATCGGTATTGTATGTCCAGTGATCAGACCAAAAACCTTCATTATGATCAGCCAACTCTTGCTTATAACAACGTTCTAAAATCATTCCCAAAAAGTCCGGGATTTCTGCCGTTAATTTAACGTTAAGCTGATCCACCTTTGCTAACAAATCTCCCGGCATGAAAGGTTTTTTCAAAAAAAGCTTCAACTCCTCAGGTATTCGTCCCTCAATGCATTGATCCAGAACTTTCATCATGGTTTCTTCATCCGTAAATGAAAAGGTCGCACCCTTAACAACCAAGGGGTTATATCCATCGGCTTGACTGAGATTCAAGAAATTCGTCAAATGATTATCCCTTACATCACCATTAAACCAGACATCATTTCTTCTGTTTTGGCTAACATCACGATAGTTTCCATTCCCCTGCGAAAAGTACGTTGAGGCAAGATTAAAATAATTATAATCTCTTTCCAGATCACCGTGTTTACGGCTGAATACGTTAAAGGCTACAAATCCATCCGTAGTCTTAACTGAGACCGGGAAACCACCTCTCAAGGTATTATCTAAAAAAGTCTGTTCAGAAAACATATTAAAAGATTCTGAAGAACTTTTGGTCAAGGTAAACCTCTTTAGATCAGAAATGATCTTTTTATTCATTGCTGATTTTTTAGAAATAAAATCAGCTGTCATTGCTTGATCAACAATTTCTTTCAATTGTTCCTCTGTTTTGGCATGGCCATAAAACGAAACGACTTCTGTTTCAGCATCAGGTGCCAGCTTCACAGCATCAAAACTCATAGCCGAAGGCGTCCGATTACTCGTATCCTGTTTTTCAGGCACGCAAAACTCCGAAGAAACAAATTTCTCGGGGGAAATAAAACCACAGGAACTACCAAAAATGGCTGCAGATTCCACGATAGGATCCAACAATTTTTTTCTCGTCCCATTACGAAAACTGAAGAAAAAATTCCCTTCAGTGATATGCGTTACTTCGGGTTTATCTGAAACCTCCACGTTCAATTGATAATAAGGAGTCTTTTCTTTTAAAGCACGGACTTTTATCCAGGCCTCTATGGTTCTGGCAATATTTTTTATCAAAGCGTCTTTAAGTCCATAGGCCATAATCATAGGAAGTCCGTCAATTAACTCAAGCTCATATGTTTTTTTGCTCTGATTTATTATGGTGACTTTTCGTACAAGCGCAGGATAAGACTCTTGGGGCATAGTAAAATAATTTACAATAATTTTTAATCCTAAATCCTTATTATTTTCTTCTAAAGTTAAATCTTCAGCGCTTATCGTGAGAGATACATCTTTATCATAATCCGTTCCTTGCAGATGATCTTGAAAGGGCTCCCAATAAGCGATATCCCCGCCGTCACGGACTTTAACGAATGTGCGAAAGCCATGTAACGCTGTATGGCGATAAGACTTGTTGGCTGGCTCAAATTCCATCAAGGCCTTGTCCTTATTCTCAATCCCAAAGCTAGCAATGCATTGGCCACGGTTAACATAGAAAACCCACATAGGGATTCCCCAAATCCCGGCAATTCCCGGAAAAAAGTTACTAAAGGGCTCACTTTGATTATAGTTATCAATAACAAAGCATCCGTTATTGTCTAATTTATACTTTACTTCTCGATTAAGACCCGCATTCTTCATTAACATATATTCCTTTCCACAAAATTATTAATAAGGGTTTTTATTCTTTCTAAACAGGTTATAGTATCCTGACAATTTCACCCAAAGGATGACTTTGCTATTATCGTTATTGCTAAACCGGATTCGATTAAGTTCAAAAATATCTTTATTCGCTTTGTCATAACCCCTGTTAGTCGTACAAGCTCCCCTGTATCCAGCTTCTCTGACAACTTTTTTGACTTCTTTTGTAAAACCTCCCGTTGGATAAGCGAAATATCGAATCTTTTGCCCTAACGATTCTTCTAAAATTTCCTGACTTCTCTGTATTTCATTGTACAACTGCTCACCACTTTGTTCCGGTAAATAAGCTTCATTTCGGGTGTGACTTCCAATAGCGATATTACCGTCCACCATTTCTTCCATCTGGCTCCAGGTAAGCCGTCCTTTTGTCCCTACAGCATCAGATGGGACAAAAATAATGGCAGGAAAATCATATTTTTTAAGCAATGGATACGCATCAGAATAATTATTCGCATAGCCATCATCAAAAGTAATGACCACTGTCTTTCGAGCAATAGGCTTTTGTGCTTTTTTTTGATTGACTAATTCATGCAATGAAATCACATTATAATTATTATCTTTCAGAAATCGCAAATGCTCTTCAAATCGTTCGGGTGTCACATAATTAGCTTGATCATAATGAGAATCCTCTACGTGATGATACATCATGATAGGCACTACATACTTATAACCTGTTAAATAAAAGACCGCAGCTACTATTAGCGCCAAACCTAATGAGCCTAAAACAATTTTTAAAAAAGTTTTCATTATTCAATCACTCAATATTGAAATTAAATTAAGTTTACTGTAACACATGCTTTACTAAGGTGCTGACCATCTTGTTATCCGCTCGGCCTTGCGCTCTTTCAATGACCACTTTCATAACCGCTCCCATGTCCTTCATTGAGCTTGCTGCCAGCTCTTTTGTAACATTGTCCACAAGATCTGCTAATTCTTTTTCTGACATATCCGCGGGCAAATATTCCTTGATAATGAGCAATTCTTTTTCTTCATTTTCCGCCAGGTCTTTTCTGCCGCCATCAATAAACTGTTTTATCGAATCCTGTCTTTGCTTAGCCTGTTTCTTTAATACGGCTATAACTGCTTGGTCCTCCAACTTATCTAATTGATTATTGATAAGGTGATTTTTCAATTGAGCCCTCAAAAAACTCAAAGTGGAAGAACGAAAACTGTTTTTGGCTTTCATCGCACCAATGTAATCATTTTTAATTTTATCTTCTAACATACTGTCTCCCAATGTCTTTAATTTCAGTTATACAGTTTAATGTAATTCATATATAGTAATGGATTTGATTCTAGATTTCAACCCTCTTGTGATTTCTATCTGTCTTTTTTTTACGTTAAAATAATCAGATAATATCCCGATCACAGCCTGATTCGCCTTTCCGTCAACAGGTTTAGCCGTTATGTAAACTTTAAAAATATCAAATTCCTTTTTAACAAAGTTCTTTTTTGAATTCGGGATAACTTTGATTTCTAT
>JAGYNW010000072.1 GCA_018399915.1 Candidatus Omnitrophota bacterium | reverse complement strand
TCAATTTACACAATTTATTTGACATTACCATAAGAATCTGCGTCCAGGATCCGCGGCGTCATGAAGATCACGATCTCGGTCTTTTTCACATAGTCCCTTTGATTTTTAAAGACATTGCCCATGACCGGCAAGTCCCCGAACACAGGCACCTTTTTATGGGCATGGACTTTCTCCTGCTTGATCAGCCCGCCGATGACCACCGTGACACCGTCCTTGACGATAACGGTGGTTTCGGCTTCGGAGGTCTCGACCACAGGAATAATATTATTGTTGCTGGTGGTCAAACTATCAACCACCGAACTGACTTCCGGCCGGATCTTCAAGGTGATAAATCCGTCATTGTGGATCCGCGGGGTAACATTCAACTTCACGCCCACCTCAATGAAGTTCACGGTTTCCGCGGTTGTCGGCGGCCCGGACTCCGGCGTGGTCGTGGTGGTAGTGACATAGGGTTCTGTCATCCCGACCAGGATCTTGGCCTCATGGTTGTTGACGGTCGTGATCCGCGGGCTGGACAAAATGTCGGTGGAGCCCATCTCATCAAGCGCTTCGATCAGGACTGTGTAATCATCGTCGGATAAAGTACCGATCCCGAAGGTGCCGCGTTTTTCATTGGGCCCCAGGATATCAAAGTTACCGCGCAAGGACATCGCGTGGAAATCCGAGATCAAGGCCTGCCAATTGATCCCCAGCTTATGTTCGTCAGTAAGGGCGATCTGCAGGATCCTGGCTTCGATAAGAATACCGGCATCCTTTTGATCAAAGGCACTGATGATCTTTTGGGCCTTGGCAAGATGCGCGGGCGTATCCGAGACCACAAGGGTATTGGAGCGGGCATCAAATTTCATAGATCCGCTTGAAGCCGAAAGCACTTTCTGGACCTTGGGTGCCAGGTCTTCGGCCAGGGCATAATTGAGACAGAATACTTTGGTTTCAGTGGCTTGATCCATGCGCGCAATCATGCCGGCCATCTGTTCTACGGTTTGCGGATTATCCTGAAGGATCACTGTTTGCGATTTCTCGTCGGAGATGACTTTCCCGAAATCGCTTTTCATCTGATTCAAAACCCTTGTCACGTCACCGACATCGGCGTAAATCAGTTTAACGGTCCGGGTCTCCGCGCTCTGGCCGAAAGGATAGCCGAATTTCTGCGCAAAGGCCTGCTGCGTGATCAGCTTGATCACCTCTTTATCTTTGAGGTAGGCCCAGCCATAGGCCTCGGCAATGATCTTCAAGGCGTCCAGCGTTTGCATATCGCGCAAATAGACCGTGACCTTCCCGTGCACCTGTTCATCCGCGATAATGTTAAGGCCGCTTTTTTGGGAAAGCAGTTTAAGTACGTCCCGGATGTCTACCTCCTTTAAGTCCAGAAGATCAATCATCGGCGAGCGTTCCCAGACCGGTTGTTGCTCAAGACGCTCCGGCTCCGGTTTCAGATAATCCCGGTAATCCCAGGCATACACCCGGTTGTCATTAAAAGGGATAAACAGCACCATCACCGACAAAAGCACTAAAACCGTCCTTAACCCGGCAATGGGTTTATGTTTATCCGCCTGGTTATCATCACATATTTTTTTCATACGCATCCTTTCTTCTCCTCCTTTCTTATCACCCTTTATTTTTCCAGCACACCCTCTTTTCCCTGATAACGCAAGACCACCTTTCCTTCGCCGACCCGGGCTAATACCGCGGGCCCAACCTTTTGTCCGGCAGACACAATCAGCGTTTCATTCGCACGCCTATCGTAAATAAACGCGCAAGGGGCATCATCGATAAGCACACCCAGAAGCTGATAGCGCTGGGCGATATCCGCAAAGCGTTCTTGCGGTGCGGCCTTGGGCTGAGCTTCAGGCAAGGCCTTGGGCCTGGCCGGCTTTTGCCCGGCAACCATGGGCCGGGCTTCCAATATCTGAAAGATATCACGGCGGGCAAAGGCCGCCTGGTAACGCGCGTAGGACGGCGGGGCACGCCAAAATCCATCGGCATTTTTATCGGGCCCGGCAGAAACCTTGGTTGAAAGATCCGCCGGCATTGCCATGTGCGTGTTGAGCGGATTTGCCGGTGAGGCCCGGCTTTTGCCGGCCGCCCGCGGATCTTGAAAATATGCAAAGAGTCCCCAGCCGACGATCCCTGACAGTAAAAGCAAATTCGCGGTCTTGAAAAATTTATTTTGTCTGCCTCTTAAGTTCATGCTTTAAGGTCCTGTTCAGGTTTTAAGGAAGACCTGCGTGAGTTTGACCCGGGTTGTGATCCGGCCTTGACCTTCCCGGGTGCCCCGCACCGAAACAGGCTCCATGCGGATCTCTTCCACGTCGCAATAAAACGGTGCGGATTGCAATATCGTCAATAAACGCATCACATCGCTGAACCGGCTTTCTAAGGTCAAACTGGCGGAAAATCGATTCAGATACGGGCCCTCCTGGACGGTTTCCGGTTTTAACTCTGAAAGCCTTAAACCCAGTTGGCGCGAGGCTTGCTCGATATTCGACAAAAAGGCGGCCATCACTTCAGCGTCCGGGGCTTTCTGTCCAAAGATGCCGGTGACAGCCTCGTAGCGGGAATGCGCCTCGAGCGCTGCTTTGTGTTGCCGCCGGTACTTTTGAATCGTCGCTGTGTGCGCATCGAGGATGCGGTCAAGTGCCTGGTTCTTCTCTTTCAAGGGATGACCCAGCCAGCGAACCGAGACAAAAAGGAGAACCGCGCCCAGCCAAAGGCAAAAAATGTCTTTTTCCCGCTCGGTCATTTTGATGCCCATTTTTCGTCCTTCCTTTCCTTGAACAGGTCTTTCGCCACTTTAAATCCGATCTTAAAATGTGTCCGCGTTTGTTGGTAGACGGTCCTCTGCGTGGCAAAATGCAGGGTCACGCCGAAAAAATCCTTCTCTGAAAGAAGGCCTTTTTGAAACGCCTGTAAAAGCGGGCCGGAAAGTGCGTCCCCGACGAGAATAACCTCCCCGCCGGAGCTAACATAAAACTGTTTGAGCCCCATCCGGCGCGGGATCAGCTGATGGACCCGGTAGACAAGCTCCGGAATAAAGAGGCGCTCTTGCCGGTGTTGGGAGAACGCGTTGATTAACGCGCGCTTGCGTTCAAAGGCCTCGATTCCGGGTTTGAGGCGGCTGACCTGCTGGTCGAGAACCTTCACCTGCGCGGCCTTGACCGCATTGCGCCTTTGCCCTACCCCACCGGCCAGCCCCACAGCGGCCACCAAAAGGAGCACAAAAAACAGACGTGAGCGCTGCCGGTGTTTTTGTGCCGCTTGCGTCAGCACTTCCGGCGGTGTGAGATCTATTTCTGTTTCTAAGCGCGCAAAAAGAAAGCCCAGGCCCACGGCCAGAGAGGCACCCGCGCGGGTGTGGCGCGCAGGAACATCCAGCTTTGCCTGGCAGGGAATATTTTCCAACGACGATGACTGTGTTACAGGAACAGCCAGGGCGCGCTCAAGTGCCGAAACCAGATCCCGGGCCTGCGCGTGAAAACACAACAGATGCACCCTGGCCACAGGCGGATTTTCTTGCTGCCCCCGGAAGCTCTTTAAACTCAAGTCCGCCTGTCTGATCAGAAAAGCCGTCTTGGGGCCGATATCCGCGGCCGTAAAGGCCACGCTGCGGCTGTAAAAAACTTGCGCGCATGTGGCAAAACAGATCTCTGTCTCATCCATCCCGACGCTGATAAGCATGCTTAAGGCCTCTGAAGGCCACGCACCGCTGACGGTCTGCTGAAACGCCAGCCAACCGCTGAGTCCCCAGGAACTGACCGCAAGTCCTCGGGTTCGAATCCCGGCCTCCTGCAAACACGCCCAGTATTTGTGCACCCTGTCTTTCGGGGCAAGGGCAACCAAAACATGCGCGTAGCCGTCCGGGTTGCGGGCAAGCACCGTGTAAGAATAAACAACCTCTTGAAGGCTGTAAGGGATCCGGGCGGGAAGCTGTAAAATGAGCATGGCCTGGATCTCGGCCTCTTGGTGGGCCGGAAGCCGGAACGTTTTCAACATGACCCACTTGCGCGGTAAGACCAGAACAGCCTCTGGCGGGGTGCCTGGAAACAGCGCCCGCTGTTTTTTCAGAAACCCACTGATGTCGGCGAAGACGTCCGAGGACAACCGCGCAAAACGCAGGGCGTGCAAGACCCGTTGCTGGCCGCGGTGGCGGGCGTAAAATAACCGGATCCACGTCTCTGTAATCTCAATGACCAAACAAGCATTTTTCTTCATGGGCTTACATCCTTTCCCAGGCCACTAAGCGCAGGTCCCTTTTACGGATCACGGCCTTGATCCGGCACGACACGTTGCGGTCGCGGTCTGTGCCTTTGACGTGCACGCGGAAATATCCGGGTACCCGCAAGCGGTACGGCGCCAGGCGTACAAACAGATTGCGCTGCAAACGCGTAAGATCCAAGGCGGCGCGTTCGATGACGCGGTCATCCGGGGTGCCTTCTTGCCTGTCTTCGCCTGCGCGGTAGGCGACCATTTTAGCGACCAGTCTTTCAACCGTATGCCGCGTCTCTCCGTGGAGCTCATCTTTGAATGCGTTGGCCAGGGCCTTCAGGACAAGCGGCGCGGCGGTCTCAAAGTTCACGCGCAGACTGCCCGTACGCGGATAAACCGTCACATAAGGTTTGATCTTCGCGTAAGATTCCGCATCCACGCCCTTAACCAAAAGCAATTCTTCCATATTTTCTAACGGCGCATTCTTGCCGCGGTAAGGCATCTCTAAATTTTCATAAAAAGGATTTTCCGCCCCAAAATCCGCGTGCGCCAGACGCGTGTCTTTGTCTTTCCAGTCAAGCACCGCATAAGCGATGGTCTGTGCCTTGGGCGGGTCAAGGCCCACAGCCAAAAGCAAGGCAACCAGGACCCTGACATTCCGGCTACTCAGGCCGTTAAGATTGATCCGAGAGGACTCATCCTGCACCCTCAGCTCAAAATCCCCCTCGCCGATAATCTGGTGTACGCGCGCGGGAAAAACCCAAGGCCGCTCCCCTGTGTCTTTTCCCCGGCGGCTGATCAGCTCCCGGGCCCAGGCAATCCCGGCCCAGGCATAGTACCGCGCCTTGATCCGGCCCATCTCATGGGAGGTCAATTGCGTCTCCAAAGCGGTCCGTCGCCCCAGACTCAAGGCAAGCAGCGTTAAAACAGTCAACACCCACACGACAAATAAGGCCACCACGCCCTTTTGATGTTCACGCCCTGAGTTGAAAACACGCCAACGCGCCCTGCCTTGGTTGATGGGGCAGCCATTAAAATTCATTTTTGTTTCCTTTCCCTTTTTCCGTCACTGGCGGGAATAAGAACCTCCCGCGTAAGGGTCTTAAGCTTTTCAGTTTCAGCCCGGCCGACAGTCTGGCTGCTCGCCCTGGCTTCCTGATCGATCTCGATTTTCACCATCCCGGGCAACGTGTCCTGATCCCAGGTCCTGCCCCACTGCCACTTATCCGGAGACCCGCGGGAACGGGAAGCGTAAAAAAACCGCAATCCACCCGCTTGAATCCCTGTGCAGAGGACCACCGCCTTATCCGGCTGCAGGGTATCCGACATCAGATAATCCAGCCAGGCCCTTTCCTCCCGAACAAGATACTTTTCCCGCCGAGCCGTGACGCTGCCGCTTGTCACAGTGACATTCCTGCTTTGTTTTTGCTTGACAAGGATCTCATGCAACCGGGTCACCTCTGCCTCAACCAGGTAATAACTCACCACCCGCAGGCCTTGCGCTGAACCGGTTAAAAACGTCAGCCTGTCCCGGGTTCCCTGAAAGGCCTTTTGGCGCGGATACGAACGCGAAAAATCATACGGCCGCATATTCTCCAGCTCCCGGGCCAATGTCTCTAAAGTCAGATAAACTTCCCGGTAAAGATGCGTGTAGGCACGCGCCCTTTGATGCATCTTGGTTCCGGCGCTGTAAGTGGTGAACGCGCAGACCATAATCAACGCCAAAAGGTTTATGCCTAACAGCATCTCGATCAACGTAAATCCGTGCCGGCCCTTGCCTGCTCCGGAGATAAAAGGCCTCAAAAAAATCATGGCGACGGCTCCCGTGTGTAGGTGTGCCATTGAAAATAACGCTCCTTTCCCTGACTTGTCCAGGTGACCCGCAGACGCAACTGCCGCAGGCGCGGGGACTCCGCGACCGGCATTGCCTCAAAAGGCTCCCCGTCTAAATCCGCTGCTTGCACATCAAAGCGGTAACGCTCATTCGGACAACCCTTGTCTGTCTTTGTGTTCCCGTCAGGCGCATAAAAAGGCTTGCGGAGAATTCGCGCCATTTCATTGTCTGCCCGCACAAAGGCATCCAGATAATGGGCTGCGTTTGTCAAACTCCGGAGGCTACGGCCCATGGCCCTAACAACCAAGGCGATTCCCAAAGAGAGCAGGACCACCGCAACAAGGGCCTCCCAAAGCAAAAATCCTTTACGGTTTCTTTTGCGGATCCCTGTCATTCCACCCTCCCGCCAAACACATGGATCCGGCCTTTTTGTTCCTGGGTGGAGATGGTCACGCATTGCGCCTCTTTACAAATGTAGATCCTCTGAAGATCCATGCTGCCGTCGCGATAAAAGTGCAGCGGCCCTGACGGCCACTCAATCCGCAGAGACCCCGCGATCAAAGGCCCCCGGGCCAAGCGGCCTTCAACCGGGGCGTACACTCCTTGCGGACCATCATCTGCCGTGGCCGCTTGCTGTTCCAGCCAGTACCGGGCTTGGGCCGGATTAAAACACAAACGCACGGTCAGGCCCCGGGCCACTGCCCGGTAACGCGCGTAGCGCATTACGCGCACCAGGTCCTGGGCCACGACCTCTTGCCGCGCCGCCTGCAGTATCTGCCGCAGTCCGGGAACCGTCAAAGCGGTCACGACCCCCAAGAGCCCGATGACACAAAGCACCTCCAGCAAGCTGAACCCGGATGCGACCCTGGACTTTCCCTCAACTACAACCCCGGGCGCGGCCGGACACGCGGCCCGGGCCCGCTGCCCCTTAGTCCGGACCTTGATTTTATTCAACATACCAATTAACAATATCATCAGCACTCTCCACGCCATCCGGCCCGTAAGAAAAAAGATCATAGTCCTGGGGATTTTTCTTTCCCGGACAACGGTACACATAGGGATTCTTCCAGGGATCCGTCGGGATCCGGTTTTTCTTTAAATACGGCCCGTTCCAGTTTGACGGGACCGGCGTGGAAGATGCCTGCGTAAGCAAGGCTGGCAATCCCTGTTCGGTTGTGGGATAAAACCCGTTATCCATTTCATAAGTATCCAAGGCCTGGGCAATGTTCACCTCCACATCCACCCGCGCCACGGAAACGCGCGCCTGCTGTGTCCTTTGCGTAAAATTGGGCGCCACCATGGCTGTGAGAATAATGATGATGGTGACCACCATCAAGATCTCAAGCACGGAAAAACCTTTGCTGTTCTGCAATGTCATACCGCCTCCTTTTGTCCCTTTTTCCTTATTTTCTTACATCAAAATATTCATGTTAAAGACCGGCAACAACATGGCCACAATCACCACTCCCACCAGACTGATAATGATCACCAAGACCCCCGGCCCCACCAGCGACACCAACGCAGAGGTTATGTGGTCTTGTTGCCGTTCCAGAACCGCGGCAATGCGTGCTAATGCCTGCGCCAGGTGCCCGGTCTGTTCGCCTACCGCGATCATGCTCAAGGCATAGGGCGGTAATAAACTTTCTTTACTTAAAGCCGCGACCAGGCTCTGGCCGCTGTTAACCTGCGTGGCGGCCGCAGCCAACTGAGCCTGAAGATAACGGTTGCGCACGCCGGCAACGGCGTAACCAAAGGCCAAAGAGACCGAAACCCCGGCCCTGATCAAAATAGCCAGGGTTCGCGTAAACCGGCTAAACTCAATAATGCGGATAAAATCCCTTACGTACGCAACCCGCAGGACCCAGGCATGCAGCTGCCGGCACTTTTGCTCACAACCGAACCAATGACGCAGACCCACCCCGGCAAGAAGCAGAAATACGCCGATTCCCCACCCGAACCGCAGACAAAAACGGCTGAAGCCCACAACCAAGCGTGTGATCACCGGCATTTCCTGACCCAGGTCCTCAAACACCAAAGTCATCTGCGGGATCACATAGATCAAAAGCACGGCTAGAGTCCCTATCCCCACCATTAAAATAAATAAAGGATAGGCCAGGCTCGCCCAAATCTTCTGCCGGATCCTCTGTTCTTTTTCCACATGTTCCGCCAAAAGGGCCAGGACCACATCCAGGGTTCCGGACACCTCGCCGGCCCGGACCATATGCCGGTAAAAACCCGGAAACGCACACACATCCGATGCCAGCGCCTCGGATAAGGCCACCCCATTGTCCACACTCCGGCAAATCTGGCCCACCGCCTGTTTGAAGATACCCTCTTTGATCTGCCGCCGGATAAGGTTGAGCGCAGTCAAAACATCCACGCCCGCCCCGACAAGATCGCTCAACTGCCGGGCAAACAAAACCAGCTCCTTTGAGGAGACCTTACCCTTTGCTTTAACTTTCCCGTCAGCGTTGCCGTGAACTTTCCCGTTAACTTTCTCCTGCCCCGAAGAACCCCTGTGGCTTTGACGCCCCGCGGATTCCCGCACCACGACCGGGTTTCCCCCTTTGTGAAGGATCTGTTGCACCGCATGGGTTCTGTTCTCCGCCTGGATAAAATCCTCGCAATATTCTTCCGGGCCATGCTTGGCCCTGTAATAATATAAATTCATGGCTGTTCCTTGTTGATGACCCGCCTCACCTCGGCAACCGAGGTTATTCCTTGCAGGACGCGGGGGACAGCCGCCATCCAGAGGGTCCGCATGCCTTGCGCCACGGCTTCCTTGCGGATACTCTCTGCGCCCGCCTTTGCCATGATGAGCTGCTTGAGCGTATTGTCCATAAACAAAAATTCATAAATGCCCTGACGGCCGAAAAAACCCGTAAAATGGCATTGCGGGCATCCCGCGCTTT
>JAGYNW010000071.1 GCA_018399915.1 Candidatus Omnitrophota bacterium | reverse complement strand
CAACGTTTTTAAAGATGTGAAAAAGATTAAGATCGGCCTCATTCGCATAACCATTTTTTATTAATTCTTCATTAATGAAACGTTGCCACGTCGCCCAGTATGTTGATCCTTCGGGTTCCATTAAAACGATAGGCCTTGGCCTGGATTTGCCTGTCTGAATCAAGGTGAGCATCTCGAATCCCTCATCATTTGTACCGAACCCCCCTGGAAAAAGGGCGGTGGCATCAGTTTCTTTCACAAATATCAGCTTTCGTGTAAAGAAATATTTAAAGTTAATGATTTTGTCTTGTTCGTCTATGTATGGATTCGGCATTTGTTCAAACGGAAGACGGATATTCAAGGCAAAGCTTTGCCCGGATTCAGCGCCTTTATTCCCTGCTTCCATAACCCCGGGTCCCCCTCCTGTGACAATCATGAAGCCTTCCTTGGCGAGCAAGCTTGCAAATTTCACAGCCATCTTATATTCAGCGGAATTCTTTTTTGATCTTGCGGATCCAAAAATGATTACTTTTTTAACGGATCTGTACGGTGCAAATATTTTGAAAGAATACCGGAGTTCCTTAAGCGCATTATTGGCAAGTTTAAGATCCCCTTTATCGCCTGATTCATTTCCAAGTTTTACAGCGGTTGTGAGGATTTCATGGATTAAGCGTTCGGTTTCATCCGAGCTGCATTTTTGGGTGACTTTGACGATTAGGCTGTCTAAAGTTTCATCGCCTATCTTGTATTCTTTACGTATTCGTTTCATTTTTCTATGATCCTTAAAATTGCGGGAACACAATGCGGGATTCCCGCTTGGCTGCAGGCAAAATCCCTTGTATTGCGTTGATACATATTTTATGCATTTTGGCTCAAAACTACAATAATTATATGGAAGATTTTTTGTATTAGAGCGCTTATGGATTATGGATTAGGGCGCTGACCCCTAATAAAATGGGTCTTGATGATACGCAGGAAGATATCGCCAAAACGTTTGGATTTCTGTTCGCCCACCCCGTAGATCTCTAAAAAGTCATTTGTGTTTTTTGGTAATTTCTCACACATATCGACCAGAGATTTGTCGGAAAAGATGACATACGGCGGCACGCCTTTGGCATCGGCCAGGTCCTTGCGTTTTTTGCGCAGGACATCAAAGAGACTAAGGTCATAATTTGCTTGGCGGGAAACACTCCTGGCCTTTGATTTGGCCCTATCCGGTGGCGGTGGATAGCCTTCAAAGGCCTGCTTGCCGCTGAGGATCGCATATGACCGGGCGTTCAGGCTTAAGACGCCGTATTTGTTCTCCTTATCCACAGCGCCTTCCTGAATGAACTGACGCGATAAATTCTGCCATTGCCGAAAGGAGTATTCCTGGCCTTGGCCGTAACAACGGCATTCCTGATGGTGGTATTGGAGCACCCGTTCGGATTGGCTACCGCGCAACACATGGATCACGTGCCCGGCCCCGAAGATCTCCTCGGTTTCGCTGATGCACTGCAGGAATTTGACCGCTTCAGCGGTTAAGTCCACAGTGGGTTGCTTCGGATTAAGGCAATTATCGCACAGGCCGCAATTCTCAACCCGGTAATCTTCTCCGAAATACGTGATCAACGGGATCCGCCGGCATTTGCGGGATTGGGCATAGTCGACGATGGCGTTCAAATGCTCCTGGGCAACATGCCTCTGCTGGGGTTCCGGTTTTTGATCAATAAAATAACGGATCTTGCTGCTGTCGCCGGGGCTGAACAATAACAGGCAATGCGAGTTTAAACCGTCCCGCCCGGCCCGTCCGGTTTCCTGATAATACGATTCAATGTTTTTGGGCAGATCGTAATGGATCACAAACCGCACATTAGGTTTATTGATGCCCATGCCGAAGGCAATGGTCGCGACGATGATGGCCACATCATCGCGGATGAACAATTCCTGATTGCGTTGCCGCACATCAGAGGACAGCCCGGCATGATACGGCAGGGCCTTGAAGCCGTAGGTGTTGAGGTCCTCGCTGAGCCTGTCCACCTGCTTACGGGAAAAGCAATAAATGATGCCGCTTTGTTTTTTAAATCTTCTTAAGAAATCCAGGGTCTGGTCTGTTGCCCGTTCCTTGGGAAGGACCTCGTAAAACAAATTATCGCGGTTGAAACTGGCGGTCAATTGTGCCGGATCTTTGAGGCCCAAATTGACGATGATATCCCGCTGCACCCGCTCTGTTGCTGTGGCGGTAACGGCCAGAAACACGGCCCCGGGAAAATGCAGACGGATATCCTTGATGCGGCGGTAATCCGGCCGGAAATCATGTCCCCATTCGGAAATACAATGCGCCTCATCCACGGTTATGAAGTCTATCCGGCATTGTTCCAGTAAATCCAGAATATCCGGTTTAAACAATGTCTCCGGCGCAACAAAAAGCAGTTTGGTCGTTCCTGAGGCGACCCGCTGCAGATTGGCGGCATACTCCTGCGGCGACAAGGAACTGTTGAGCACCTCGGCCTCAACGCCCCATTCCTTTAGCTGCGTCACCTGGTCCTTCATCAAAGAGATCAATGGCGAGATCACAACCGTCAGGCCGGGAAAAATAAGCGCCGGTATCTGGTAGCACAGGGATTTCCCCCCGCCTGTGGGCATAAGCAGCAGCGTATCCTTTTTGCGGAGCACGGATGAAATGCAGGTTTCCTGGAGCGGACGGAACGAGTCGTATCCGAAGACGGATTTTAAGATCTGTGTTATGGTTTTTGTTTTCATATTTTTCAATTCCAGGTATTTTATTCGTGAAAAATAGGGAGAAAAAACACTGACAGGCGTTATGCGTCAATGATTCAGTCATCTACAGGACAAACGAATGGGTTTGCGCATGAATTCCAGCAATGGAATACCTATTATTACATAAAATAACAGGAACACAACCATTAATGCGCTCCTTCAGGCAATAATAAATATCATTAATCTTTCCTTGGTCATCTTTAGGTTCATGGAAAAGGAGTGAGGGCCTCAAGCGAACGGAAGCTGATGGGGCCGAAACGCGAACGGCTATCGGTAAAGCATAGTTTTTTATTCTATAAATAGGCGACAATAATCGCACTTATCAGAATAATGATGAAGATCCAGAAAAAAATGCTTAAAACCGCTACGGACGCGACATAGGCGTTCATGGATTCTTCATCAGAAATTTTAACCGAAGGTTGTTCTCTGGGTGGAATTACAGCCGCCAGTAAAAGTGCGAAGAGCAGACCCATAACGACAAAAGGCATCCAGTAAGTCCCCATCAAGACAGGTCCAAAGGGTGTTATCCACAGTCCACCGGCCCATGCAAATAAAAGAATCATAAAGAAAAAGGATAAGATCCCTTCTCCTGGGCCAAAGCGGCGTCCGCTGCCAACCAGCAGATTTGTAATAATCAGGGCGAGAATGATAACCAGTAAGAAATGCCATAAAAACATAAAATTTCCTCCTTCAGGATTTTTTAATCCACTTGGTGTCTTTTTTTTGATATTTTTTCTTAACAGCGCTCCAGGCGATACGATGGGCGGTTTCTTCGCGGGAATCATTGCCCTTGCTCCCGCTCTTGTCTTTATATTGGTCCCAAGCGCTGTTGAAGGCCTTTTTAAAAATATGTTGCCCTTCTTCCGGCAAAGAATTTTTAACGCTATCAGGCAATTCTTCTATGCGTTTATAAGGCATAATAATCGTCTTTTTTTCTTCCAGAAATTGTCTCCGCAAGAGAATACAATATCCCCTTGCGGAGAATTTTGGTTAATTTAGAATAGATAATCCGGACCGTAGCCGACAAACAAATCATTATTGACCAGGACGGCACCGCCTTCAAAGGCATTTTCCTGCGCAGCCCAATATTCGGCCCAGGTGTCAACCTCTCCGGTCAATGTAGCCACGGCATTGTCTACCTTCACATTTACCTGGTCGGCATCTACGAAGGGACTCCAGAATAATTCACTCTCGATATCCTGACGGATTTCCGCATCGATAGTCACCGGATGGTAGGCGGGATAGACATACCAGGGATAATCATAGACAAACCACTCAGTATCCACAAAGGGATTATTGACTAAAATATTATATTTATCATCTACCTGCAAAAGGTTGCGTACTCCGAGCACGCCATAAATCCGGGCAGCGATATCGTCGGCGCGGGCTTTTTCAAAGTAGGTGTCCACGGTTCCGGCTAAAGTCACTTTCCCGTTTTTAACCGCGATGCCGATTTCGTAGCTTTCTGTATAGGGATTGGCCCTCAGCGCCCCTTTGATGCGCTGTTTAATCGTCGCATCTGTGGGCGTTTCGGGTTTGACTTTAATCTGATTTTTCACCCTCCAGACACCGATAATATTTCTGGCGGTTTGCGCGGCGGACCGTTTGGCTTTTAAATTGGAAACGGTGCCTTGTAAAGTTACGTTGCCGTTATTACTGGAGACATCCACATTAAAAGAGCGTACCCGCGGATCATAAAATAACGCGTCGGTAACCGCTTCGTTTATTTCATTGTCTTCCCGGTCCGTATATTTATCTTTGCGGAATCGTTCTTCCCGTGCCCAGGATTCCACTTCCAGGCCGGAGGCATCCACGGATTCCACGCCCAAGACATACGATAAACGGATAGCTTCATCTTTTTCCGCCAGGCTGCCGACGGTCCCGGTTAAAGTTACCTTGTCGTTATTCACATCGACAACAATAAGGCTATTGTCCACATAACGACTCCACGAAAGCGCAGATACAATATCTTCTTCCATTTCATTATCCATGCGCTCAATGGCGTATTCTACTTCAATTCGGTTATTGACCTGGTTGACACCGCTGATGCCTTTAACAATCCGTTGGGCCAAGTCGCGTTCTTGCCAGGATTCCACTTGCCCGGTCAAGGTCACGATGCCATCGTTGACCGTAGTGGATATATCATAGGCTTCTGTGGCCGGATCCCATAAAAGGGCGTTTACCACGTCAGTTTGGATTTCTTTATCCGTTTTCTCAATCGGGGTAATCTTGATGCGGTCAATCACTCCGCGGACGCCCTTAACCGTTTTGGCCAAAGCTATGGCGCGGTTCTTGGCCAGTAAATTGGTGACACTTCCTGCCAGCGTAACAATGCCTTCCTGGGTTAACACATCCAGATCCGCACCGGCCACACCTTGATCATTGATCAGAGCTGTGGTTACGGCGCTGGAAACGTTGACGTCGCTGAGCGTGTTTTCTTGCGCTTGTACCGTAAGCGGAATGCACATGGCGATTCCAAGGGCAAGGATGAATGCTGCCTGCCAACGGGCATAGGTAAGAAAATGCTTCATAGTCGACCTCCTTTTCAATTTGAGTTTTAGCTGATTTATTATCATCTTATAAAAAAGACAAGAAGCTTCCCAGAGGCAAATTCCACGGATAGTGGACTTTATTCTACTTTACTCCTTTTGCTCCGGCTTGACAAAATGCTGTATATGTCTTTTCTTTCATTGTTTTATAAGTTAATATAATACGTAAATTCATGAAAAATATTCATAAACAGATTATATCTTTATTCTCAAAAGAAGTCTGGACATTTTTAGGCCTTACTGTGCTTAGCTTGTTCGTTATTATCCGGTTTGTCAATCTGGTTCCCCAGGTAGATAATGATTTCTTTTTTTCCAGTGATGACCCTCAGTTTCAATCAGAGAAACGCATTTCAGATCTCTTTAAAAGAAATGACACCCAGATTATTATTAGTGCGAGTGGCGCTATCCGCAGCGAAAAATACAGCGAAAACATTACAAACCTGACAAAAGAACTTGCGAAGATAGCCGGAATAACTTATGTAAAAAGTATTTCGAATGGCCCTGCTGACCTTAAAGACGCTTTAAAGAGCCCTCTTTGGAGAAGACTTCTCATAGCGGATGACCAGAAATCTACGAACCTGGTTGTCCTTCTTGATGAATCTAAAGCCCAAAAGATTGTTGAAGAGGTTGAGAAAGTTGTTGCACAAGCCACATCTGAAGATTTCAAGCTCCGCATCTCCGGATTGCCTTATGTTGTTGAGCTGATCAGCCGCTACCTTATCCGTGACCTGCGCACATTTAGTTTGGTTGCCTTAATTCTTTTCGGGATAGTTATTTATCTGATTTTTCACTCAAGAATTATTCTCGCCGGAACCATGTTGTCATGCATTAATGCTTGTTTGTGGACATTCATGATATCGGATTTGATGGATGTGCCTATCGGTCTTTTGACAGCAAATTTAGCTACAATTATTTTTGTTCTTACGCTTTCTCATATGGTATTTCTTACATATAACTGGAAGAATATTTGCTCAATGAATTCAAAGGATTGTGTTGATCAAGCTGTCAACTTTACTTTAGGCGCCTCCTTCTGGAGTATGCTGACAACTTTGTTGGGTTTTTTAAGTTTATGGTTTGTTCCGGCAAAGCCGTTAAGAGAGTTGGGAATTTCAGGAGCCGTGGGGACGGTTGTTGCGATCATGGTTGCCTACGGTATTTTTCCGGCTTTTCTGAAGATGGCGGATATGGAAAAAATGAAAAAGAGCCACAAATCAAAAGGCCGCATTTATCCTTTCTTTGAAACCAATAAAAATTATATCCGTTTTATGATCATCTTTTTCTGTCTTGTCGCCATACCCGGCATATGGAAGATCAACACAGACCCCAGCATGTTGTCTTTTTTCTCTAAGGACAGTAAAATATACAAGGGTTTGGAATATATTGATAAAAACGGCGGAAGCAGTCCTCTGGTAATTGTCGTTGAATCAGAACAGGGAAATGTGCTCAACTCCGGCGCTGCGTATGCCAATATGTGGAAACTCCAGGAAGCCCTGGAACGCCATCGGGCTGTCGGTTCCGTCATTTCTTTGCCTGTGCTTATGGCTGAGGCGAAACAGGAGCCGCTGGCATTTTTTCTTTTCTTTGACTGGATGCTTGAAATTCTTGAAAAACCCAAATATGGAGAGATTGCGAAAAGTTTTGTGACCGAGAACCGGAAGTATGGCTTATTCCTCTTGCGTATGAACGAGCTTAACCGCGTCCAGAAACGATTGGCTATTATCGATGAGTTGAAAGAAATTGTTGAAACGCAGGGATTTATTCCTGAAATTGTCGGGGGTGTCTATAAATTGCAGGGACATATGTCCCGACTGGTCGTGAAAAGTCTCGTGTCGGGATTGACCAAACTTGTTTTTTTGTTTTTTATTATTGCCTGGTTGGTGTCGCGTTCGATAAAAGTCACGATTGCCATGATCCTGAGTCTTCTGCTGATTCCGATCGGTATTTTGGGGGCTATCGGGCTTTACCGGGTGCCACTGGATGTGGTGTCTTCACCGGCTTCGAATGTGGCCATCGCGATGGGTATTGATTCCATGATCCACATCGTGAAAGCTTACCGAAGGAGAAAGAAAAATAAGAAATCAAATGATCATATCTGGCAGGATGTCCGTGATGAAATGTGGCGGCCTGTCCTCACTTCCATGGTTATCGTTACCACGGGTTTTTCTATTTTTTTGTTCTCAACATTCCCCCCCACTCAGCGTTTTGGCGGTGCGATTGTTTTCGGAACGATCCTGGCCTCCCTTACGGCGCTTTATATCATGCCGCTTATAGCTAACCAAAAGTTTTTGCCATCAAAATAAATTTAAGGTTATCCGGTTTTTTTCTCTGGGGATTTGATCATAACCAGCAACATCTTAAAGGGTTTAATGGCCTTTAACGCGTGCGGGTGATTTGCCGGCAGCACGATCATCTCCCCGCTGCACAAAGTATTATTATGGCCATCAATAATAATATCGGCTTTGCCATCCATAATATAAACCAGGGCATCGAAGGGTGCCGTATGCTCGCTTAATCCCTGGCCTTCATCAAAGGCAAAGAAGGTGATCGTGCCTTCGTTTTTTTTGATAATTTCTCGGCTTATAACAGAGTTGCTTTGATAATCAGGTAAATCATTTATTTTCATGTCAGGCCTCTTTTAATTACAGGGGATAAAAATCCAATATTTCCCTGAACTTACCTTCTTTGATCCAGATTTCAGGATTATTTACTAAATTAATGACGTTTTCAATGATCTGTTGATGACGTTTTTCTTCCAAGGCGATTTTTTTGAATATTTCTTTTTGACCGGCATCATCGGATTCTTCCGCTTTCTCATCGTAAAAAGCAGCCATGTTTTTCTCTATGGACAAGGCTTTTTTGTAAAGGTCCCCCTTATTATTTTTGAATGATTCCGGCGCATTCCCCTCTTTTATCTTTTGAAAGATATTAACGGTATTTTCCAGTAACGGGCTTTTTTCTACTGAGGCTGTCCCGTTATTTTTCATGGATTCAAATAATCGATAATGCTTTAACTCCGCATCAGCCAGCCAGCTGAAAACAGTGCTTAATTCCTCATTAGGTGAAGTCGAGGCAAAGTCCCTGTAAACCTGCTCACCTTCTTTTTCTATTTGCATAGCATAATCAAAAATATTCATATATCTCCTCGTTTTTTATAAGTTAGTATCCAATTCTTTATTTACCTAAAGCCTGCTTTAGATCCATAGCATGTTCTTGCTCTACCGCCCCTTACGTTGTTACGAGTGCGCGTGCTCCGGCATACCAGCTGCTTATACCCATATTAATGGCACTGATCTCATCTTCAGCCTGTTCTACGATAATGCCGAATTCTTCGCCATGTTGAGCTAAAAAGGTTAACACGCCTGTTGAATCTGAAATGGGATAAGACGAAACAAAATTGAATCCTGCGACAATTGCGCCTAAAGAAACAGCTTGCGTTCCATTTATGAGTGATTGCTTTTGTACGTTTTCGTCAGTCTTTATGGATATGGTTAAATTCTGCTCTTGAAGGGATTGTAATCCTGAATCACGCCCTTTCTTGGCCGCTTGCCGGTTTTTTGCAATAATCTCTTTGGATTTATTGCTGAAAGTTTCGGCCAGAAATTGATTAATTTTTTCTTCCTCAATTTGTAAAAGGTCCGCAATAAATCCGACTGCAACCATATTGGCATAGACAGGATTTCCGATTTCATCAGCGATTTTCTT
>JAGYNW010000070.1 GCA_018399915.1 Candidatus Omnitrophota bacterium | reverse complement strand
ATGAGAAAGTTTTAGAACAAGTGGTAATCCCTCGCACAGATGAAGTTCAGGAGATCCCGGCTATTCAATTTACCTATTTTGATGTCAGAAGCAAGGAATATAATACGATCACGCGCGGCCCTTTTCCAATCTCCGTTTCTCAAGCACGGGAAGGTGATGAAATGACAGTTGTTGGATTGGATAAGAGGGCTTCTCAAGACAGGAAAGAAGAATTGGGAGAAGATATTGTTTTCATTAAAAGCAATCCCGGTGGACTGGTAAAGAACAGAAAAAATTTGCTTCGTAATCCAGTAACCTATTTTTTTATGTCAATGGTCTTTATTTCTTGGATAGCGTTCATTTATTATGCTCAAAAGAGACAAAAATTGAAAACAGATGTTGCTTATGCAAAAAGATTGCATGCGCCTATTAAGGCTCGAAGAGGGTTGAAGGAAGCCGCTGATTCTATGAAAAAGGACGATGCGATTGCCTTTTATAATGTCGTCTTTAAGACTTTTCAAGGATATTTGGCGGATAAATTTCATCTGCCTAAAGGATCAATATCGTATGCCAATATCAGAGATAAAGTTTATGATTATGTGAAAAATGAGGATGTTATCAAGGCCATAAAAATTATTTTTGATGAATGTGATATGGTAAGATACTCATCCGTTGAAATTAAGAATGAAAATATGCAGAAAAGTTATAAGCGGTTGCAGCAAGTAATTGATTATATGGAGACGCACATACGATGAAAAGAGCAAAAATAATTTATTTGGTTATTTTCATCCTTTTTCAGGGTACAGTGTGCCGGGCTGAGATGACGACTGGAAACGCGCAAATCTTTAATGATGCGGCGAAAGCTTATACCAAGGGTAATTATGAGAAGGCTATTCAATTATATGAAGAGATGGTCACATCCGGGTTAAAGGGCGGCAATCTTTATTTCAATTTAGCAAATAGTTATTACAAGAATGAAGAATATGGAAAAGCTAGGCTTTATTATGAAAGAGCTTTAAGTTTTGCCCCAAGAGACAAAGATGTCCGATTTAATTATAATTTTTTGTTATCCAAGATCGGTCAAAGAGGATATAATGAAAATCAGATGATTGATGCTCTTTTTAAAGGGTTCCATGAGAATTTCACTTTGAATGAGTTGGTATTGATGGTCATTGTTTTGATTAGCAGTGGTTTTTTATTGTCCGGTTTTTTCGTTTTTTTCCGATGGCCAAGTAAATATAATAGATTTCTTTTGGTAGTTGTCCTGATATTATTTGTTGTGATCGCAAGAGCTATTCAATATAAGGTAGAAATGCAAGATGTTGCGATTATATTGAATGATACCAAGGCCATGTTTGAGCCCAAAGAAAATTCAACTACTCATTTTAAGCTTTTTGAGGGGGCGAAGGTCAGGGTTTTAGGCGGGCAGGCTAACTGGAAGAAGATTCAACGTCCCGATGGGAAAAGGGGATGGGTGAAGCCAGGGACATTAGAAATGATATATTCAATACCAAAAGATAAATAATTCTTATGGCAACTAGTTGGTATTCTGTTAAAACTTTTTACAGGTCAAGCGCTGAAGGTAGACCTCAAAATCCTGATAGGTATTGTGATACAAGTGCAAGCTTGCTTGAGGAGCGGATTGTATTAATCAAGGCAACAAATAAAAAAGAGGCCCGCAAAAAAAGCAGAAAAAGAAGCAAGAGAATATGCGTCAAAGGTCAGATATCGTAATCCTTACGGACAGGAAGTCAGTACTCGATATTTAGGTCTTTATGACCTGTATGAGATCGAGGGAAGATTAGTTGATAAGGATGAAATATTTGCGGCATCCCGCATAATCAGCAAAAGAATTTCTGATAAAAAGATCGCGCATGTTTATTTAGATAAACCACAACGAAACCTGATGCAGTCTACAAGTAAGGTCTTTATCAATACAGATTTATTAACGGATTTATCCAGAAACGGTTAAATATGAGAATGTCCTCACGCCCTTTTTACTTTATCCCCATGTTTATCGTCATTTTCTTTTCTGTTTTTATTTCTTCCAAAAGGTTTAATAATTTTTCAAGGGCAGAAAATGTAAATGTTCATAGCTCTCAAAACTTAGATGCCGGGCTCAAAGCTTCTGATGAAAAGTCTGTCACTTATGATGATCTGAAGGTTTATTGTGAAACAACTTATCAGCATGAATTGGAATGTCCATCCGATGCGTGCTTCGCTTATTTCGCGGAACAAAAAGACATGGTTGGATTTATTATGAGATGTAAGCCAAAATCGTGCTTAAACTTGCCTGCAGATAAATGTCCTCGGGATACTTGTCGTCTTATGAAGGGTTGCGACGGGGTTGATATTTGTTTTAATCTTGACGAGCGAGAGGCTCCTCAGTGTGGAGGGATCGCTTACGATGGACAAGATGTTGCCTGTTGCGAGGGTCTTGTGAAAAGGTGCGGCGTTGAATATTTTGACGGGAGTTGTGATATGTCGGGGGATCACTCTGTGTATGGGGTGCCTATTTGTATTCCTTGTGGAAATGGCATTTGTAATCAATTTGAAAATCGTTGTAATTGTCCCGAAGATTGCATTTAGTTGCTTAGGGAAAGGAGAGAGATGATAGGAGAGCGAATGGAAACGATATACATTATTAAGCTCTTGTGGTCTGTTCTGTTCTTGACTTTTATGCTAGGCATGGCGGGTTTGATTAAACAAAAAGCTAAGAAAATACAAAAAAAGGAAAAATTAAACAAGACGCGTTATTTCATCTTAAAGAAATTGATTAATACTCTTTTGGCGATTCTTTGTTTTACTGCTCTTGTTTTGATATGGGGGATAAATGTAAAAAGCCTTTGGGTCAGCATTTCCGGCCTTTTAGCTATGATCGCGGTTGCCTTTTTTGCTGTTTGGAGCTTAGTCGGCAATATCCTTGCCGGAGTCATTCTTTTTTTTACATCCCCATTTAAATCTGGTGATGAGATTGAAATCCTTCCGGATGATATTAGGGGTAAAGTCATAGCTATTAATACATTTTTTACTTTGATCCAAGATGATGACGAAGCCTTTATTAATATTCCGAATTCATTGTTTTTTCAGAAATATCTTAAAAGAAAAAAGAAGCCAAAATAATTGTATTATTTATTTGCGCGTGGTCTTTAAGGTCTGTTAAAAGGGTAGGAAAAAGTTAAAAGTTAGCAAGATAAGATAATATTTCTTGGGCAGTCTTTTGACTAGCCCCACCTACGGCTAAAGATTCACGCACAAGGTGCAGATTAGATTTTATATCCGCGATTCTTATCTCATCTGTAAAAATTTTTATCATTTCCCTGGCAATCTTTGAGGGATTGGCCTGGAATTGAACACATTCGGGAACTATCTTTTTTCCTGCCACCACATTGACCAGTCCGATATTCGAAATCTTAACAAAAAGTTTAGCCAGTAGCCATGTCAGAAGACTTGTCTTATAAACAACAACCATGGGTTTTTGAAGAACTGCCGTTTCAAGGGTTGCGGTGCCTGAAGCGACGATGCAAAGGTCACAAGCGTTTATTCCATTGTAATGGTCATTCTCAATAATGCTGATAGGAAAATATGTTTTGATCCAATTAAAATCTTTGCTGTTTTCTTTATCGGAACGATGTTCTTTTTTATTAAAAGCAGCTTCGTGTTCTAAGAGAAATTTTGTGATATGTTTACTTATTAATGCTTTGTTGATCGTGGGAGCTTGGACAACTAAGAATTGAATACTTGGATATTTTTCATGAAGTATTTCCGCTGTTTTGAGCATTATCGGCAGAAGACTGTTGACTTCATTGTTTCTCGAACCAGGCAGAAGGCCTATGGTTAATTTGTATTCTTGAAGTTTCTGAGATCTTAGAATTTTTTCCTTTGACTGGCTGGGTTTGACTTGATCAATGAGGGGATGACCGACAAAGGACGCATCCACACCATAGCGCGCATAAAAATATTTTTCAAATTGAAAGAGGACTAACATCTTATCAACGTACTTTTTGACTGTATAAACTCTGTTTTTTTTCCAGGCCCAGATTTGAGGGCTGATATAATAGATAACAGGGATATTTAATGCTTTTATTTTCTTGGCTAACCGGAGATTGAACCCTGGATAATCCACAAGGATGAAAGCGTCAGGTTTATGGATAATTGCTTTATCTAAGATTAGATTAAAAAGTCGTTTGATTTCTGAATAGTGTTTGAGCACCTCAAAAAACCCCACAAGCGCTAATTGCGTAAGATCAGCATACAGATTAACACCGGACTTTTTCATGCATTGGCCGCCTAGACCAGAAAATGAGATGTTTGCATTGATCTTTCGGATTTCATTAACAAGGTCAGCCGCATGTTTGTCTCCGGAAGCCTCTCCAGCTACCAGAAATATATGTTTTTTTAATGAAGGCATAATATTATTTTTTTTGGATAGTGGCTAAATGTTCTTTTATCTGGGAGCTGATCTGCAGGGCAATTTCTAGTGCTTCTTTCGCCTCCACTCCAGAAACCAAAGGTCGTTTTTCTTGGCGAACACATTCGATGAAGTGACTTAATTCTTTTTTTAATGGTTCTTGTTTTTCGATAGGCAGGGCATGTTTGAGTATTTGATTATCTGTTTTTTTATAAATATAAGCCTCTTGTTTAACATAATCTAATGAAATATAAGCATTTTGTTGAAAAATGCGAATTTTTCGCATCACATCTTCTGAAATACGGCTTGCCGTTAAGTTGCAAACACAGCCGCTCTTGAAGGTTATGCGTACGCTTGCAATATCTTCCAATGATGTCAAGGCGTTGACCCCTATGGCGTGAATGTCGACAATAGGTTCCTGAATCATTCCCAGGATGATATCAATGTCATGGATCATAAGGTCCATGACAACTCCGATATCCAAGGACCGGTTGGGGAAACGATTTAAGCGGTGACATTCGATGAAAAGGGGTTTTTCTTTAAAGTGCATGATGGATTGAAAGGCAGAGTTGAATCTTTCTATATGTCCTACCTGAAGTCTTAAATCATTTTTCTCAGCGAGGTTTATAAGTTCGTTGGCCTGCGCTACGGTTGTTGTGATAGGTTTTTCAATAAAGGTGTGGATATTGTTAGATAAGAAAAATTTAGCGATTTCATGGTGGGATTCGGTAGGCACACAGATATTAACGGCATCAATTTTATCAATCAATTGTTTATAATCATTGATAAACGGCGTTTTATAGTGGTTCGCAAGCTTTGTTGTTCTTTCGCTTTTGATGTCACAAACAGCAACAAGGTCAACCAAGTCATGTAATTCACTATAAACCTTGAGGTGTCGTGACCCCAGATGACCGATACCAACAACAGCCACTTTTATTTTACTCATAATTATATATTTCTTACATTTCGTGAAGTTAGTCTAACGATAGACGTTCAATATTTGTAGTAGTAAAAGTAAGACGTACTATAACAAATGGCTCGACAAAAGTCAATTGATATGCTAATATCTCGCCAATATGAAAAATTATTTAAAATTATTATCTATTTTAAAGCATCACAAGCGGCTATTTTTTATGGCGGTTTTTTCAATGTTTGTCGCAAGCTTTTTTGAGGTCTTTCAGCTGTCATTGATGGTTCCGCTGGTAGATAGGATTTTTAACAACAAGCAGATAATCATTCCGAATCAACTTCCCGATTTTCTTAGTGACGTTGTTCAAAGACTTAATGCGCTTGAGCCACAATATCTCCTTCCCCGATTTTTGATAGGTTTTATCGTCCTTCTTGTTGTCAAAAATGCAGTAACGTATACATATCAATACCTTATGGGAGATCTGTCTCAAAGGATTATGCGGCAGATTCGTTATAATTTATATTATAAAATTCAGAATTTGTCTTTAGATTATTTTAGTAAAAAGCGAACCGGAGAATTGGTTTCCAGGATTACTCACGATGTAAATCTCGTTGAGAATGCGGTATCATACGCGGTAACCGATCTTTGTCGTCAAAGTTTTGTTATTATAATGTGGGCTGGAACGGCTTTTATCATTGATCCGAAGGCTGCGGTTGTGGTCTTTTTGATATTCCCATTTATCGGTATTCCCATTAATAAGATAGGCAAACGCTTGAACGCTATCTCTAAAGGGACGCAAGAAAAGATGGCAGATATCAATACGCATCTTCTGGAAACTATATCCGGAATTCATCTGGTCAAAGCCTTTTGTAATGAGACTTACGAGATTGATCGCTTTAAGGGACAAAATCACAGTTACTATAAGCTTAAAATGAAATCTATCAAGAAAACGATCTTAATTTCGCCATTGACCGAACTGATGGGCGGGCTTTGTGGGATTACTCTTATTATTTGGTTTGCTCAACGCCTTATGAGCGGACAACTTTCTACCGGCGTTTTTATTTTATTTTTCGGTTCGATTATGTCCTTGATTAGTCCTATTAAGAAGTTAGGGAACGTTAATGCTATTACACAACAGGCGCTTGCGGCAAATGAGAGAATTTATGAAGTGCTCGATTCAGAGCCCTCGGTTGAAGAGAAACCTCATGCGATTGAATTAAAGGAGATGCGAAATTCTATTAAGCTTGAAAATGTCCATTTTCGTTATAGCGAGCAAGGGGAGGATGTTCTGAAAGGAATAAACTTGGAGGTGAAAAAGGGTGAGCTAGTGGCTATCGTTGGTCCTACAGGAATGGGGAAAAGCACTTTAATTAATTTGATTCCAAGGTTTTATGATCCGACAGAAGGCAAAGTTTTTATCGATGGGCTCAATTTGAAGGATGTGACTTTCCTTTCTTTACGGGGACAGATGGGCATTGTTACACAGGATACGATTTTATTTAATGATACGGTAAAGGCTAATTTAGCTTACGGGCACAGGGAAGCCACACAAGAAGAAATTGAAGCAGCGGCGAAAAAAGCTTATGCCCATCGATTCATTGAAAAGATGCCGGAAGGGTATGATACGGTTGTAGGTGATAGGGGCTTTCGTCTTTCTGGAGGGGAAAAACAGCGCATAGCGATTGCGAGAGCTATTCTTATGAATCCGCCTATTTTATTGTTAGATGAGGCAACTTCTCAATTGGATTCGGAAAGCGAGAAATATGTCCAGGAAGCATTGGATAAGCTTATGCAGAGCAGGACGGTCGTGGCTATTGCACACAGACTTTCTACGATTATGAAGGCGAACAAAATTGTAGTTATCGATAATGGGCAAATTGTAGGAGAGGGCAAACACAAAGAATTATTAGAAAATTGTGCTCTTTATGAGCGATTGCATAAAATGCAGTTTCGGGTATAACTTTTTATTGGTGTTGTCTTTAAGCTTCTTCAAAGAAAATCCAGATATACAAAATAAATAGTTGCAAAAGATAAAATTATTAGTTATACTACGTGAATTAAATTTATATTAACTAACAATTTTGTGTAAAGAATTATTCTGCATTCATGATTTTTAAGAGTAAGGAAACACAGAATTGAACCACTTTAGGGAGAAAAAGATGGTCGATGAATTAATCAAAAAGTTACTAGAAGCAGGTGTCCATTTTGGGCATCAGACAAAACGTTGGAACCCAAAAATGAAACGTTTTATTTTTGGGAAAAGAAGCGGTATCTATATTATTGATTTAGAAAAAACCGTTGAATTTTTGAATTTAGCCAGAGATTTCTTGCGAGATGTATCAGCTAAGGGTGGGCAAATTCTTTTTGTCGGGACAAAGAAGCAAGCCCAGGAGACGATTGAAAAAGAGGCGAAGAATTGTGGGATGGTTTTTGTTAAAAATCGTTGGTCAGGCGGCCTTTTGACAAATTTTCAAACGGTTAAGGGCTCATTGGCCCGTCTCAATGAAATTGAACAAATGTCAAAAAATGGCATTTGGGAAAATTTAAAGAAAAAAGAAATCGCTAGCTTGACCAAAGAAAAAGAAAAGTTACTTTTTAATTTTGGTGGAATCAGGGAAATGCGTGATATGCCGCAAGCGATTTTTGTCGTTGACACAAAAAAGGAAGCCATTTCTATTAGAGAGGCAAAGAAGCTTAATATTCCTATTGTCGCTATTGTTGATACAAATTCGAACCCGGATGATATTGATTATCCTGTCCCCGGCAATGATGATGCGGTTAAATCGATCAGTTTAATAACATCTCTGTTGGCCCAAAGTATTAATGATGGCCGCAAAGAATATTTAACCGGAGAAAGCGTTAAAGAAAAAGTAGAGCAATCTGCTGAAGAGGTTGTCAAATAACAGTTAAAATTTTATTTTTGGATTAAGGATTAAATTTAGAAATTAGAGGAGGAAAAAAATAAAATGGCAATATCAGTTGATAACATAAAAGAATTAAGAGAGGCGACATCCTGTGGGGTTATTGAATGCAAGAAGGCTTTAGAAGAATCTGGAGGAGATTTTGAAAAAGCCAAGAAATTGCTGCAAAAACGAGGTTTGGAATTAGCCGCCAAAAAAGGCAGTAGAGAAGCTACTGAGGGAAGAATTGAAGCGTATATCCATCCCGGATCTAAATTAGGAGTGCTTCTGGAAGTTAGTTGTGAGACAGATTTTGTTGCTAAAAATGAAGATTTTTGTAAGTTTTCCAAGGATGTGGCAATGCATATTGCGGCTATGAATCCTAAGTATTTATCCAAGGAAGATATTCCTGAAGAAGACCTCGCGTCTGCAGAAAATCAAGATGTTTTTATAAAAGAAAATTGTTTAATGGCTCAATCATTTGTGAAAGATCCCAAGATGACCATCAATGAATATTTGACTTCTTTGGTTGCCAAAATTGGGGAAAACATGTTCATTAAACGTTTTGTCAGGTTTAAAGTGAATGAAATCGTTTAAAGAAAAAAAGCCTGTTTATAAAAGGATTTTGCTTAAATTAAGTGGCGAAGTATTTATGGGCAATGATTCGCATGGCATTAATGCAGATGCTTGTGAAAATTTTGCGGCTCAAATCAAAGAGGTTAGAGCTTTAGGTGTTCAAATTGCTCTTGTTGTTGGAGCAGGAAATATATTTCGAGGTCAAGTCGCTTCAAAACGATTTGGTTTGGACCGTTCTGTTGCTGATTACATGGGGATGTTAGCTACAGTATTAAATGGGTTAGCTTTGCAAAATGCTTTAGAGCAAATAGGCG
>JAGYNW010000007.1 GCA_018399915.1 Candidatus Omnitrophota bacterium | reverse complement strand
CCAATAAGAGAAGTCATCAAAGATGGCAGTTATTTGGTCGGTTTCAGTTGAAAAATCGGATTCTCCCTTTGCTTTTTTAACCACAGCACTAGCAGTTACCTTATTGCAGACTGTTCGAAAATAAGACATATCTCCGTGTTGATAAACATAATTTTGCCAGCTAGAAAAATAAGTTTGCTCATAATTGCTTAAAAAAGCTTCCATGGCAGCTAAATCCATGTCTGCCATTTGAGCCCTGGTAATTATGGAATGTGAGCTATTAGGTAAAGAAGCTGGCTGCTGGCGCTTAATACGACAGTCTTGATAACATTGATTGCGATTTGATTGTTGAGGGCAGTTATTGTCTAGAATACAGTCAAAATTGTAACTGCCGCCTTTTTTACTAGATGTCTGATGAGCGGCTTGGCTACGTTGATTAAAATTAGTATTTTTATAAATATTGCTCAAGTAAATTACGATTAAACCGGTAATAGCTAAGGCAATTAAAAAGCGCAAAAGCCCGTTGAATTGGTTTTCTTCAATCTCTTGCTCAATTTTTTCCAGATAACGGTAATCCTGACTCATGTTAAAATAAATCAAGGAAAAGATCTCTTGCGCCAGGATTGTTTGAAACTCAATATCTGCCGGCTGCCTTTGGAATAATCGAATGGATGATAATTGGCCGACGACTTCAAAAGGCAACTTCTTTTGGCGGGCTTGGGTTTTTCTTTTCTCCCGGTCTAAAACTTTCCCAAAGCGCAACTGAGTAAATTTCACAATTTGCATAGGGGTGATGTCATCAAAAAAATGAAATAACAACCGGTTGGTCCGCTCTTCCCCAAAAAGGTTTAACAGCCTCTCGAAATCCCCGGACTTCCACAAATTATTGAGTATCTCAATTCCGATGGTTGACTTATCTTCCGCCCAAATCGGGTCACCCTTATCATTGTAAATCGCAACCACGCGTCCCTGGTCCATTCGCACGGTAACCAATTGATCTTCATAACCGTTGATCGCCTCCCGGTACAAAACACCGTTGATTCTTCCTAAATAGCCATTTTTCAGTAAACGCACCTGAGAAATGATCCCGGAAAAATGAGGATATTTGCCCAAAAGATTATTTAAGGCTGCGCGGGTTCCCAGCCCCTGAGGGGCAATCTGAGTTCCCCCAATAATCTCTCCCTCAACAAAATCCGCTTTGTGAAAAACAAAATTCTCACGACTCGGGAATATCTGATTTCCCGCCTCATCATAGATATTCACTGTTTGCCCTTTTTCCATAATCACAATAATGGGTTTGTAGCCATCACCGTATTTTTTGCCTGCGTTATCCTCGCTAACGAGAAATTTAGGAATATTCCCGTTCGAAAGCAGTCGCGTCGTAATAACTCCCGAAAATTCCGCAGACTGATTAAGATAACTTTCGATACTGCTACGGTCAATAGCCCCTTGTGGGTTAACCGGGTCTCCGATAATTTCGCCGTCCTCATATTCAGCACCCGGATAAATAAAATTCTCCTTAAACGGATAGATTTTTGTGTTTTTTTCATCATAAATTTCACTTACCGTTCCCTGTGCCATCACGATAGTCACTAACTGATTCGCGTGTCCGGACATGCCGCCCCAATAATCATTGCCGAGAAAATTTAATAATCCCCCATTAAGATCCAGCCTGACCTTATCAATAATCCCGGTAAAACTTTCAGAAAAACCCTGAGAATCAAGCAATCCCGTTAATTCCTTGCGCCCCAGTGTCCCATAAGGATTTAAGGGCTCCGCCCCATGAATGGTTGCGTTCCTAAAGGTGGCATTCGGATAAATAATGTTCTCCTGCTTGCGTTGCCTTTCATAAATGATTTTGTTCTTTCTATCATAGGCCTTCATAACCAAACCGTTTTCCATCACGACCGTGACAATCGCGTTTTCATATCCTTCTTTTTCATCCCACACACGCGCCTTTCCGGCGAAATAGGTCAAACCACCATTTTCATTCAATGGAACATCTGTGATGACGCCGCTGAACAACGGATACGCAGAAAGAAATTTGTTTAACGCACTTCTGCCTTTTATTCCGGCAGGTGTCATTAATCGGCCTCCGGCAATCTTGCCTTTATCAAACCGCGCACCTTCATACACAACATTTTCCTGAAAAGGATAAAGGAGTTGGCCACTTTCACTCCTGATCTGGACCACCTTTCCTTCTTTCATAATAATCGTCACAGGCGCATTCTCATAACCCGCCCAAAATTCCCAAGTTAACTTTTTATCATGAAAATTGGTCAGCCCCCCGCGCTTATTCAAAAAAACCTTTTCTAAAACACCTGTAAATCCAGGATTATTTTTAAGATAATGATTCATTTCTCTCAAATCTCTGAATCCGGAAGGATTGACAACCGCGTGCTTGATGATTCCCTGTCCTGGTTCATAGCGCGCCTCCGGGTAGATAAAATAACGGTCAAAAGGAAAAACCTTTTCCTTCTTCTCATTAAAAACAGCGGTTACCTGGCCTTCTTTAAAAATAATGGTTACGGGTTTATTTTGGAATAATCCCCATTTTCTCCAAACATCATTCCCCAGAATATTCATTAATGTGCCCTCACTCGAAAGGACCGCCTTCACAACTCCGGAAAAATTTTTATCCATGTTCTTACTGTTTAATAAATTCTTTAATTCTTTAAACGTTTTAGCACCTTGAGGAAACAGTGTCTGCCCGCCCTGAATTTCACCGTTGACAAAATCCGCGTTAATGTAAACATTATTGGGACCGAAAGGAAAAATCTGTTTGCCCTCTAAATCAAGCACTTTAATAACCCGGCCTTCTTTCATGACAATATTAACCGGACGATTTTCATATCCTGCCATGCTAGACCAGCGAATTTTACGGTCATGAAATTTTTGCAACCCACCGCTCGCATCGAGAAAAAAATGACCGATAATCCCTGTAAATTCCGGATGCTGGCCAAGGTAAGCATTGACCTCGGTAGTAAGGCGGTACCCATCCGGGTTGGCGGGTTCCGTTGCGATGATCCCTCTTTCATCTATGGTTGCCTCCGGATAAATGAAATTCCTGTCAAACGGGAATAGACGCTGCCCTTCTTTGGTGAAAACAGCCGTAGCCCTGCCCTTCTTCAATTCAAGCACCACGGCTTTACCCCCATGCTCCGCCCACTTATTCCACAGGTCATTCTTTAAAATATTAGAAAGCCTGCCGGTTGCCGGAAGCCTGAGATAGATGATACCGGTAAAATCTTGCCTGACATCTCGCAGCACAAATTGGAGTTCTCTCAGATCCTTAGAACCTTGCGGATTAAGTATCTTGCCACCGATAATTCTACCGTCTTCAAACCGCGCATTGGAATAAACCGCATTTTCTACAAAAGGATGAATATCTGCCGTTGTTGTTTTGGCATCAAGCTGGGATGTGATTTTTTTCAGCCTTTGTTTTTTTACGCTCATGGCGAAATCATCTAATTGGGAGGAATCAAGACTCGGGGTTTTCTTAAAGACCTCCTCGATCTGTCTTCCGAAAAAACCGCCGGAAGCATATTTTCTCCCAATAACCTTTCGGGCAACCGGGTCATACTCTTCTTTGATCGTATCGTAAACACCTTTCTTAAAGGCTTCCATGTACTGGCGGTAAATTTTCTCCTTTACGTTTTTATCATCGATATCAACACCCATGATCTTATTCTTTCCGATGTAAACATCCCCCAGCAAAGTCTCCCTGAGTGTTCTTTTAAACCAGGTGGCTAGAATCAGGGAATGATAAATCTGACGCAACGCGGCAAAATTCCTCCCTTCGTTCACCTCTATTTCAAGCGCAGGAATAATGATCTCTTTTACGATCCGGGTGGCAAGCGGCATCCGGGAAGAATCCACCGTTTCCGATTCTATGGTTCCACCCCTGATAATTTGCGCCTCTAACGCTAAATAATCCTCTTCAACCAAGACCTTTAAGCGCTGCTCAATCACAAAGGCACTTTTTCCCTGTTCATAAACAACGGCTTTTTGCGGAACGATCCAGACTTTATGAAATGTCTTTACATCAATATCCGTCACGCCGAATTCCTCATAAGCTTGTTCATAGACCTTGCTCCAGAACGTCTCTCCCAATTCCTCTTCAGGATACATCATAGACGAAGTGATTTGCTTGAGCAGGTAATCCTGGCCCAGAAGGTCCCGTCCCATTTCCGTTTCCCCGAAAGCTTCAGGAATGATACGGTCCTTTTCCAAGGGCGACAAATTCACCCACAGATCCTTTCCCGGAACAGTTAAGGCGGCCAAAAAATATTTGATCAATTTGCCTGATTCGTGTTTAATCTCTTCTTCCGTCAATTCATCTTCGCCAATATCGACATAAAAATTAAATTCAAAAGGATTTTCAGGAATAATCTCAATGCCTTTCATGACGACGGGGGCATAGGCATCACTCAACCCGATTCTGACCCCTGGAGAGGGCAATGAAAAGACAGGCTGTCCATTAACAGGTCCGGGCATACTGCAGGTAATACAAAAAAATGCTGCCATAAGGAGGCACAGGCGCTTACGGCAAGGCCGGTTGATCAAAAACATATTGTTATCCTTAAACGAGGGTTTTAGGTTAATCCACTACCGAAGAGACTTAATATTAAATAAGTATGCAATATTATTTCAAAAACGCAAATTTATTCTCTTAGGATTTATTTTCGCTTTGTTAATTTATTGACATTTTTCCGCATTTCGATTATCGTAATCGGTATGCAAAAGGCTGACACCCCCACATCTGAGATCGCGATCAAAGCTGCCCTGTCCAAACGCATTTTGGTCCTCGACGGGGCCATGGGCACCATGATCCAGAAACACCAACTCACGGAAGCGGATTACCGCGCCGGGATGTTTGCGGACCATGCCTGCGACCTCAAAGGCAATAATGACATTCTGTCCTTGACCCGGCCGGATACCATAAAAAATATCCACAAAGAATATCTGGAGGCCGGCGCGGACATCATCGAGACCAATACCTTCAATGCCAATTCCATCAGCCAGGCGGATTATCAGACCAGCGCGCATGTTTACGCCATGAACAAGGCCTCCGCCCGGATCGCCAGCGAGGCCGCGCGTCAATACAGCCAACAGACTCCAAACAAACCGCGCTTTGTTGCCGGCGCCCTGGGCCCGACCAACCGCACCGCCTCGATATCCCCTGACGTTAATGACCCGGGTTCCCGCAATATCACCTTTGACGCTTTAGTGAATGCCTACCGGGAACAAATCAAAGGCCTCATCGACGGTGGCATCGACCTCTTTTTAGTAGAAACCATTTTTGACACGCTTAACGCCAAGGCCGCTTTATTGGCTATTGACACCTTTTGCCAGGAACACAAGCGCACAATCCCGGTCATGATCTCCGGGACACTCACAGATGCCAGCGGACGCACCTTGTCCGGACAGACCACTGAGGCATTCTGGATCTCAATCGCGCACGCCCGGCCGCTTGCGGTGGGACTCAATTGCGCCATGGGCGCGGAAAAGATGCGCCCTTACATTGAAGAACTTTCTGAAATCGCACCGTGTTTTGTCAGCTGCTATCCGAATGCCGGGCTTCCCAACGAATTCGGGGAATATGATCAGTCTCCGGACCAAATGGCTCAATTGATCGCGGAATTCGCTCAAAGCGGCCTGATCAATATCATCGGCGGCTGCTGCGGAAGCACCCCGCAACACATCCGTGCGATCGCTGAATCGGTCATAAACCAGAAGCCGCGTTCTTTGCCCGCGATCCCCCCGGCAAGCGCTTACAGTGGTCTGGAGGCCCTGAGCGTGGGCCCGCAAACCAATTTCATTAATGTCGGGGAACGCACCAATGTTACCGGCTCCAAAAAGTTCGCGCGCCTGATCACAGAAGAGAATTATGAAGAGGCGCTCAGCGTGGCGCGCCAACAAATTGAGAACGGCGCCCAGATCATTGATATCAATATGGATGAGGGCATGATCGATTCCCGGGCCGCCATGGTCAAATTCTGCAATCTTATTGCCGCTGAACCCGACATCAGCCGTGTCCCGCTCATGATCGATTCCTCCCAGTGGGATGTTATTGAAGCTGCGCTGAAATGTGTCCAGGGAAAATCCATTGTCAATTCCATCAGCCTCAAAGAAGGCCTCACGGCCTTTAAAAACCAGGCACACAAGATCAAACAATACGGCGCCGCGGTGGTGGTGATGGCCTTTGATGAACAAGGCCAGGCCGAGACCATTGAACGCAAAGTGGATATCCTGAGCAGGGCGCACGCCATCCTGACCAAGGAAATCGGCATTCCGGAACAAGACATCATTTTTGATCCCAATATTTTTGCGGTCGCTACCGGCATTGAGGAGCACAATGCGTACGCGCTTAACTTTATCGAGGCCACCCGTATCCTTAAAAAGAAATATCCTTTGGCCCAGATCAGCGGAGGCGTGAGCAATGTCTCTTTCGCGTTTCGCGGCAATAATACGATCCGTGAGGCCATGCATTCGGTCTTTCTTTTCCATGCCATTAAAGCGGGCATGTCCATGGGGATTGTCAATGCGGGCATGCTCACGGTGTACGATGATATCCCCAAAGAGCTGTTGACCTTGATCGAAGATGTCATTCTCAACCGGGCTGCGGACGCCACGGAAAAACTCACAGACATCGCCGCAACGGTTGAGGCCTCCGGCAAAAAACAGGCCGGGCCTGACCTGTCCTGGCGGGAAGGCACGCTTCAAGAACGGCTTTCTCACGCGCTGGTTCACGGCATCACGGATCACATCCAGCAGGATATCGAGGAGGCCCGCCGGCAATTTCCGCATCCGGTGGATATTATCGAAGGGCCGCTCATGAATGGGCTCGGGGTGGTCGGCAAACTGTTTGGAGACGGGAAAATGTTTTTGCCGCAGGTCGTCAAAAGCGCGCGCGTGATGAAGAAAGCCGTCGGATACCTTCAGCCCTTTTTGGAAAAAACCAAAGGCGCATCTGCGCCTTCCTCAAGCGGCAAGATCATCATGGCCACGGTCAAAGGCGATGTGCATGATATCGGGAAAAATATCGTCAGCGTGATTTTGGCGTGCAATAATTTCGAGATCATTGATCTGGGGGTCATGGTCCCGTGTCAGGACATCCTCACGGCCGCCCGCGAACACAAGGCCGACATGATCGGGCTGAGCGGATTGATCACGCCGTCTTTGGATGAGATGGTCCATATCGCCCGGGAAATGGAACGGCAAAAATTCACGATCCCTTTAATGGTCGGCGGGGCCACAACTTCCCCGAATCATTGCGCCTTGAAGATTGACCCGGAATACAGCGGGGTAGTCACCCATGTGAAAGACGCGTCCTTAAGCGTAACGATCTGCAAAGACCTGCTGAATCCCAAATCCCAAGAAAAAACCGCACAGGCCATCAAAGAAGATTACCGCAAACGCCGGGAAAACTACGGCCAAAAAAAGACATCACAAACCTTGATCTCTTTGGCTGAGGCGCGCCGCCAAAAACTAAACATTGATTTTACCCAAACCGATATCCCGACACCCTCTTTTTTAGGGGTGCAAACATTGCCGGATTTTCCGATCACAGACATTGCCCCCCGCATTGCCTGGGAGCCTTTTTTCCGGGTGTGGGAACTCAAAGGCCGTTTCCCTGAGATTCTTAAGGACCCGGCCATCGGGATCGAGGCAACCAAGCTTTACAAAGATGCCCAGGCCTTGCTTGAGGAGATGATCACGCAAAAACGCGTTACAGCCAATGCGGTCATTGGCTTTTTCCCGGCTAACACGCGTGACGATACCATTGAAATTTACAAAGATGAGGGCCGCGATCAGCTTGTAACCTGTTTTCCCATGCTCAGACAGCAGACGGCCAAAGAGGCCGGCAAACCTTTCCTTTGCCTGTCTGACTTTATTGCGCCGAAAGATTCCGGCATCCGGGATTATCTGGGTGCCTTTACCGTGACAACCGGCATCGGGGTAGATGACTGGGTTAAAGAATGCAAAGAGAATAATGATGATTACAAGGCGATCCTGATCAAAGTCCTGGCAGACCGCCTGGCCGAGGCCTTTTCTGACCGGATGCATGAACAGGTAAGACAAAAATACTGGGGATACGCGCCCCGGGAAAACCTCAGCCTCAAAGACCTTTTTCACTGCCAATACCGCGGCATCAGGCCCGCGCCCGGCTACGCCTGTTGTCCGGATCACCGGGATAAAGGAACTCTGTTCAAACTGCTCGACACCCAAACAAATACCGGGGTCAGCCTGACAGAGTCATTTGCCATGAATCCCGGCGCCTCGGTCTCAGGATTTTATTTTGCCCACCCTCTTTCCAAATATTTCATTGTAGGGAACCTGGCTAAGGACCAGATCCTGGATTACGCCCAGAGGCGGAATGAGGAGCCTGCTACAACGGAAAAATGGCTTCAGCAAAACCTGGGCTATTGATCTGATCTGGTGCTCTGTAGCAGTAAAACCCAAAAAATAGTCTTTTTTAGCAATTTTATGGCATTTTTTAGACTTTTTTCTCCTAAAAGCGTGAACTGCTACAACTGCTACAGTAGCAGTAAGATTGCAGTGAAACAAGAATACAACAGATAAATAATCATAAAAATAGCTAAAGGAGAGCTAAAAATGATACAAAAAATGCTTTTTGTCATGTTAGGCGGGGCCTTGGGAGCGAGCGCCCGCTACGCACTTTCAGAAGCAATCTACGCCTGGGTCGGAGTCTCCTTCCCTTGGGCAACGCTGTGCGTCAATAGTCTTGGATCTTTTTTCATGGGATTCTTGTGGAGCCTCTTTCAGACCACAGCCCTGCCGGGATCTTGGCGTGTCTTTGCCCTGGTCGGCTTTTTGGGATCCTTTACCACCTTCTCTACGTTCTCTTTTGAGAATCTGGAGCTGATGCGCAATAATGAACACCATTTAGCTCTCATCAATATGGTAATAAGCGTGGTGGGCGGATTGATCCTGGTCTATCTGGGATTCCTGGCAGGTAAACAGATATTCAGCTTTGCAAAATAAACCGAGGCACCGGAACTTTTCCGGCGGCTTAATGGGGCTTCAATGGCGGGGAAGCGGGATTAAATTGATCACATCACTGGAGCCGCTCACATACACTTCCAAAAGCGAATAGACCCATTCGCCATCAATCTTTTGGGCCTGTACCCGTAAAGTGCCTTCTGCCTGGGGCCCTGAGATAGGCACCGTAAAATCCGCTTCTCCGGATAAATGGCTCACGCTGATACGGCCGTCAATGAACAGCCCGCCCTTGACCGGCTTGCCGAGCTTTTGCATGACCGCCGGATTGCCGCGGGCCTTTTTCAAGGACTGCTGATAGATCGGGGATGTTTTGACAACACCGGCCACATAAATAAAGCCGATGACCACTGAAGACACAATCACTATCAGTAAAGCCCCGCCCAGTGTAGGCAAAAACCATCGCCAATTTTCTTTGAGCCAGTCTCTGTCTCTCACGCCGTTACCCTTATTTCGGATTTCCTGAAAAAGTCCAGCATCCGGTTTAATTCCTCTTTGGAATAATGCTGGCTCAGAGGGTTTGCGTATTCGGGATCAAGAGTGCTTCCCCTGGGAACAAATTCCTGCAGAATAAATCTTGATCCTTCCGGAACCATGCGGCTGATATCCCGGATATCATTAAAAGAAAGCATTGACCTGACCACCGTGGTTCGAAAAACATGCGGTTTTTCACTGCGGCTTATCAGATCAATGCTTTCCTTTACAGCTACTACATTCGTACTTATGCCAGTAACGAAATCATATTTAGACACAGGTGCCTTAATATCCATGGCAATGTAATCCACCAGTTCAGCCGCCAAAAGCGCCTTAAGGACCTTTGGCCGGCTTCCGTTAGTGTCCAATTTCACAAAATAACCCAAGGCCTTGACCTTTTGCAAAAACGGCAGCAAGCCCGGTTGAAGCGTGGGTTCGCCTCCGCTGACCACAAGCGCGTTAAGTTTTCCCTGACGCTCCTTAAGAAAGCCCAATACCTCTGCCTCAGGAATACATTGTGTGTATTGCTCAGGAAGCACCAGATCCGCATTGTGACAATAGGCACACCGGTAATTACACCCCTGGGTAAAAATGACCGCGGCCATTTCCCCGGGATAATCGATCAGTGAAAATTTGACCCATCCACCTATGCGCATCTTGCCCTCCTGAAAAACCCTTTTATGAGCTAATCTCATTCTCAGAACCCGCATGACTTACCGCGTAGGTCTTTCGCATGCCGAATTCCGCTTTTTTTCCTTTGTTCCATTGCCGTACAGGCCGTAAATACCCCACAACCCTGGAATAGATCTCACATTGGCTTTCACATTTGGCACAAAATTGATGTTCCCCCGCGATGTAGCCGCATTGCGGACAGACACTGAACGTCGGGGTGATCGTAAAATAGGGAAGCTTGTATTTGTAGCAAATGGTCTTGATCAGGGTCTTCAAAGCTTGTACGCAATCGATCTTCTCTCCGATAAATCCATGCAGGACCGTGCCACCGGTGTAACGTGACTGCAGACTGTCTTGATGATCCAGCACCTCGAACATGTCTGTGGAATAATCCACCGGCAAATGCGTGGAATTGGTGTAAAAAGGCGCGGCCCCGTCCTTGTAGGCCTCGTCATTAGCGCAAATAATCCCCGGACAAAGTTCTTTATCCAGATTGGCCATGCGGTAGGAAGCGCCTTCGGCCGGTGTGGCCTCCAGATTGTAAATATTACCGGTCTCTTCCTGGAATTCTAAAAGTTTATTGCGCATAAAATCCAGGATCTTTTCGGCAAACGCCTTGCCTTTTTCAGAGGAGATATCCTCCCCTACAAAATTGAGGCAGGCCTCATTCATGCCGATCAGGCCAATGGTCCCGAAGTGGTTCTTCCAATACTGGTCAAATCTCTGTTTAACGCTTCTTAAGAAGAACTTCATGTACGGATAAAGGTTATCTTCGGTAAATTTCTCCAGCACCTTGCGCTTGATCTCCAGGCTTTCCCTGGCCATGATCATGTTATTCTCCAGGCGCTTCATGAAAGCGGCCTCATCCTTAGATAAACACCCTAAACGCGGCAGATTGATGGTAACCACACCAATGGAGCCTGTCAGCGGCGAGGCGCCAAAAAGCCCACCTCCGCGGCTGCGGAGTTCGCGGTTATCCAATCGCAGGCGGCAGCACATGCTGCGGGCATCTTCCGGATCCATGTCGGAGTTTACAAAATTCGAAAAATACGGGATACCGTATTTGGCTGTAATTTCCCATAGACGTTCCAGGTTAGGATTCTCCCAATTGAAATTCTTTGTAATATTGTAGGTCGGGATAGGGAAGGTAAAAACTCGGCCTTTGGCATCGCCCTCAAGCATCACTTCCAGAAAGGCCTTGTTGAAAATATCCATCTCATGCTGAAATTCCTTGTAAGTCTCTTTCTGGAGCTTACCTCCGATAACCACCGGCTGTTCCGCGAAATGTTTGGGCACGTTCAGGTCCATAGTAATATTGGTAAACGGTGTCTGAAAACCCACCCGGGTCGGGACATTAATATTAAACACAAACTCTTGCAGCGCCTGCTTGACCGCGTTAAAATCCAGGCCATCGTAACGGATGAACGGCGCCAGCAAGGTGTCAAAGTTCGAAAAGGCCTGGGCACCGGCTGCCTCACCCTGCAAGGTGTAAAAGAAATTGACCACCTGCCCTAAAACACTGCGCAAATGTTTGGCCGGCTTGGATTCCATTTTGCCGGGCGCTCCGGTAAATCCGCTGATAAGGAGGTCCTGCAGGTCCCAGCCTACACAATAAACACTGATCAGTCCCAGATCATGGATATGAAAATCCCCGTTACTGTGGGCTTCTTTAATGCGGGGGGGATAGATCTTGTTCAGCCAGTACACCTTGCTGATCTCAGAGGATAAATACTGATTCAGGCCCTGCAGAGAAAAGGCCATGTTGCTGTTCTCATTAACTTTCCAATCCAACCGGCTCAAATACTGATCCACCATGTCTACGCTGCTTTTAGATGTAATTTCCCTTATTTGGGAATGCTGATCCCGGTACAGGATGTAGGCCTTGGCCGTCCTTTTGTAGGGAGAGGCCAGCAGGACCTCTTCCACAATATCCTGGACATCTTCGACTGTCGGCTCTTTGTCCATAAAAAACTGCTGGGCCAGATTCAATGCCCTGTAAGTCAACTTTTGAGCGACTTTGCCTGAAAATTCCCCTGTTGCCTCACCCGCCTTTTCAATGGCTTTTGTAATCTTTTGAGGGTTAAAAGGTTCTGTTGAATTGTCTCGTTTAACAATGTTTCGCAACACGCCACTTTTTTCCATAAGCTTTTATCCCCCTTGTACTTGTGATGATTGTGTAAAAAGTTTGGTAAATTTTCCGGGAAATCCCGAATTTTATGTTTCTTCTGTCTTTCCTGCAAGGTCTAACTATCATTGTATGCACTACATGTTGTGTGTCAAGTCTTTTTTCACACAATATCTTGTGATTTTCTGCTTTATTTTCAATCTTCCGAAAAAGAGACATTCCCATGCCTTTTTCGGGTATTTTCTTCATCTAAAGGCTTGACCGTCTGCTTTTTTGCCTCATACACGGTTTTGCAAACCGCATTAACGCCGCTGAATTCTTTTTTGATCGCCGCTAACTCCTCCTCGGATAAAGGGCTGACCGGACACGGCCTCAGCGGTGTATTCAGCTGGACCTCATCCGGCGCGAGCTCGGCGGCAACCATGGCGATCTGCGCCGCTTGGTCTTTATTGTCGGCGACGAACATGATCTGCAAAGCCAGAGTCCCATGGAATTCTTTGCGAAAATGTTTTATGCCTTCGACAATAGCCTCCCAAGATATGTCTTCCGACGGAGAATTAATGAGCTTTAAACTTTCGGGCGAGCAGGCATCCAGCTTGGCCAGGACAAGATCCGCCTCGAACAAATCGCACCTGACAGCCTCTTGGCTCAGCAAAGAAGCGTTCGTAATAACAGCCACCTTTTTTTCAGGACGAAAGGATTTCAATGCCCTTATGACCTCCCCGATGTTTTGCGCCAATGTCGGCTCTCCTGAAGAAGAAAAAGTGTAATAATCAAATTTCTCCTCGGGGAAGGCCTTGATCTCCTCCATGATATCGGCCGTAGGCACAAAGACTTTTCTATCGGTCCGGTATTGCACGGTCTCCCCCAGCTGGCAGTATTCACAATTAAAATTGCAGACTTTAGCATCATTCGACAAAAGATCAATACCGACGGAAATGCCTAAACGCCAGGAATAAACAGGGCCAAAAATGTATTTAAAAGTTCTTTGCATTTTAGAGAAAATTTTGAGTTTGCCGCTTATTTGTAAAGTTGATTACGCACTCTTTGTTCACTGAAGAAAAAGAATGGACAACATGAAACACAGGGTAAACAACTGAGGCCGGAAAGATCAAAGGAAAACAAGAACATGCCTTGATAAGGCGGATGTGACGGTCGTGCCGTTGTTCTCATCTTGAAATATCGATCTATGTCAATAGCCAGGGGCTATGAAAAAACCTCGTGTTTACGAAATCACAGTAAAAACAATATACCTCTTTTATGACCGGATTGCAATGATTACTTTGGTCGCCTGAGGCGGTCACAAAAGCCGCACAAAAACATCACGGAGCACTTGTTTCCCGTCGGATAAAATCATCTGCCCGTGCGAGAGGATGATCCGGTCAAAATCCCAGGCCAAAATACGCTGCAGGGAATACTTCACCAGATCTTTTTCTGTCCCGTCGAGCTTTTTGCTGTCTATCGTCGAGAAAGGACGGCCATAGGCGCCAAAGGCCTTCAGCAATAGTTTCATGATGATCGAGGCATCCTCCCCGAAATGCATGATCAAATCACCAACGATCAATGTCCTTGTCTCTTTATGAAAAAATACCGCCTCGCGCAAATGCGACGCGCCAGCCAGGATAAGCTGGTCTAAATACGGGCTCCACTCGGGTTCCGGGGCATCCTTAAGCTGACGGTTAAAATCAAGGTCCTTTCTTTTCTCTATCAACCCCGGAGGCGCGTAAAACATGGCCGAGGGATAGGCATCCATGAAATCCGCCATAAAAAGATGGTGCAAAGAATTGGGAGACACGACATACTTTACCTGTCCCAGTTCACTGAGCTGGCGCTTGATCCTATCATTCAAGCCCACCGGCGAGTGGATGAACAACTCCTTATTCGGAAATTTGATGACCGTCATGCGGGCGCCGATGGGCAGCCATAAAAACCGCAAATTGATCTTGCAGGTCCAGAGCCGGTCCGGTTCAAGTTCAACTAAATGGTTCCAATCCTTATCCCTGGTCATGGGTTCACTCCTTGGTTATCCACGCCGCGCTTTCCTTCTGGATTTTATGGCCGGCTTCGGCTTTTTCCCTTTGGACCCGCGCGAAAACTTTCTCGACAATATTCAAGGAATCCGGCCCTAAATTATTTTGTTCAACGATCGCTTCATAAATAATCTTGCGGTCGGCGTTCTCTTCAATCGCCAGGCGTTCGGCCTCTGCATTGTCCTGCAGGAGCGCCACATATCCATTGTTATTTTCCCCAATAACGCCTTTGGCTTTCCAATCCTCCAATTCATCAAAACGGTCACGCCGGTTCTCCAGAGCCTGCTTGATCTGTGGCGTCATGGTCTTAATGCTGTATTGGGAATCCTGGGCAAAGGAAACCCGGGCCAACACACAACTCAAAACCAACACAACGATTAAACCCCAAACATATTTTTTCATCTGATCCCTCCTTATGATTAATCTGTCTTATTTGATCTCGTCTTTTTCTCCACTGACAAAATCTTCGATATTGGTGGCCGTGTTCTCCAACCCTTTGATGTCCAGGGTAATGTGCGCATTAATGGTGATCGGCCGGTTAGGATCGCCCACGGCCTTAACCGTGCATCCGGCCGGCAGCACACTTAACCCGATAAGGCCGATGATCAAAAACCATCGCTTCCAGTTAATTTTACAATACATTTCTGTCTCTCCATTTTATGTGCGTTTTAAATAAAGGTTAATTCAGGCTATCGCAAAAAACGCAGCAAGCCCTTGTACCCGCCTTCAATCCTCGTATCAATAGTCAGGCTGTCAATATTCAGATTAAACTTATCGCTTTCAAAACTGATAAAGGTATTGATCTTGTCTTCTCCTTCGCTTGCTGAACGCAGCTTGATCCTGGTCAAAGGCACGCTGCCGTCCTCACGGATCAGATCTTGCAAAGCCTGCCCGACCGGCCGGTTATCTTTGGTTCTCATCATGGCGGTCAGATCCTTGCCTAAACTCGCAGACACGATATCCAAAAGCTGCTTCAATAAGGACGCCTTCATCATGGCCCCATCAATGGCCTCCACATTACAATCCAGAGCCGTTATTCCTTGGACATCGCCGGAAAATTCGAGCGCCCCATTGACCCTGGCGCGCACATACGAAAAGATCCCGGGATTGACTTCAGCCAGCTCGGAAAGGTCCACGTCTTGAAAATCCAATGCCAGGGCATAGGGGTGGTCAGCTCTTATGTAATGGACGCGGCCTTCACCGGCAACCATTCCGCCATAAAGATTCGCTAAAAAGTCATCGATCTTGACAATCGAACCATCCCCATCCGCATTAAATTTTATCCGCTCAATAAGATACGGGTCCCACTCCAGAGACCCGATCTGCGTTTCGGCGCTGAAGGTCACAGCTTGTGCGCCATCAACAAAGGCAATGGCAAACACATTAAAGCCGGAAACTGAAATATTCTGCGCCTTTAGTCGTGCCTGATCCAGACTAAAGACATAATTCTTCTCTTGTTTGTCAAAAATATTCTTAATGAAAAAGTTGGCATCGTCAAAAGACAGGAGCCCGGCCTGCCGGTTCAAACGGAATTCACAAGACACTCCGCCTAAAGAAAGATTCACGGGATAGAGGAATTTCGCCCTCTTGATCTTTAGTTGCGAAATCTGAACATCCGGAAAATAACGCGGAACGACCTTTTTAATGAGCGCGGCCATCACCTTCTCGGAATTGAGCGCGTAATGAAACAGGAACAGTAATAAAAAGATAAAAACAATGGTGCCGATCAAAACATTTTTGATTTTATCGCCCATGACTCTTCTCACTCTTTAGTGACATACACCGTTTGGGTGGGATAAGCGAATTCTATGCCCTTGGCCTCAAATTCCCTCTTGATCCCAAAGTTGATCTCCTGCTGAATATCCATGTACTTATTGTAATCTCCGCCTTTTACATAATAAACAACTTCATAATTCAGGCTGGAATCCCCATAAGCCGCGAAATGAGCCCTGTCGAATATGGTCTCGTCCATCGCGGTAATAATATCCTTAACAATGACAGGGATCTCCTTAACGACATCCAAAGTCGTCTGGTAAACAACCCCGAATTTAAAGACCACGCGGCGTTTCGCCATGCGTTTGTAGTTCCTGACCCGGGAATTGGTCAGATCGCTGTTGGAAAAGATCAACTGTTCCCCTCCCAAACTGCTGATCCGTGTGGTTTTGATCCCGACATGTTCCACCACGCCCATGTAATCACCGACAATGATAAAATCCCCGATCTCAAAGGGCCGGTCAAATAAAATAGCAATGTAGCTGAACAGGTCCCCAAGCACCGCTTGCGCGGCCAAGGCCACAGCCACACCACCGACTCCCAAACCTGCGATCACAGCCGTTACTTTGAAGCCTAAATTATCAAAAAAGAAAATGATCGCCATCACCCATATGAAAAATTTAACCATACGGATGATCCCCTGCAAGCTGTTCATAAAGGACTCATCAGACCCGCGTTTGCGACAATAAAGACGAAACCCGTATTCGGCAAACATCGCCCCAGATTTTGCCACAAAAAAGGTTAAAACCGCGAGACCCAAAACATTTACAATCCGGGCGAGACGCGGGCCAAAACCTACCATCTTAAAAGCCAAATAAAACACGGCGCAATACAAAAAAGGCAACAAGACCCTGCTAATTATTAAAATCAAAAAATCATCAAAGGTCGTCTTGGTTCTTTTAGAAAAATCCTCCAGATGCCTTAAAACTACGTTTTTAATCATCTTCAGACAAATAAGTGTGATGATCAGGAACAATAGCGCGCTTAGATAGGCAAAGACCGTGTTGCCCCAATAAACCTGATTCAAAATTCCCTGCATTTAGGATCCCTCCCTTTTTTATAAACCGTTATGTATGAATTCATTTAATTTGTAAGGCATAAAACTTCTTACACAAAAAATCATAATCAAAACAAACATGAAAGTAAAGCTTTCTTGAAAAAAAACGCCCTCTGAGTCCTCTGAAAGCCTGGGAATCAAATCCGCACCTAATGACAAAGTTTACTTGCAACAGAAAATTTTTCAGTGTATACTCAAACACAAACAAGATGAAAACCTTGGAAACCCTCAATATGTCCGAAGAAAATACAATAAACAAGCCCGTCTTTATTTTCGATTTCGATGGGACGATCGCCGATACCTTTAATCACATCTTGCAGATTAGTAACAAGCTGGCCAAGGAATTCAATTTTAAAGAGATCGAACCAGACCAAAAAGAAGAAATGAAAGGGAAAACATCACAGGAACTCATGAAACTCCTCAAGGTTCCCTTAATGAAGATCCCCGCGATCATAGCCCGGGCTAAAAAAGAACTGAATAAAGAGATCTCACAGATCGAACCGGCCGAAGGTTTGACCGAGATCCTGCGTGAACTCAAAAACTGGTGCCAGGGTATCGGTATCCTGACATCTAACTCTTCAGACAATGTTTTGAAATTCTTAAAGAACCATGATTTGGATATCTTTGATTTTATCAAATCTACCTCCCAAATATGGAGTAAGAACACCGGCTTAAAAAAACTGATAGCCCAGCATGGATACAACCCAGAGGATGTCTTTTATATCGGGGATGAGACCCGCGATATCCAGGCTGCCAGAAAAGCCGGCGTCAAAGTCGCTGCAGTAACATGGGGATACAATACCTCGGCCGCCCTGCAAAAACACAATCCGGATTACATCATTAATACCCCTGAAGACCTTTTAAAACTAATCAACCGACAACTGACCTAATCCCCTCACGTTACTTGATTGCGGAGAAAACCCCATCCCCGGAACGCGTTATTCCGGAATTATCTTGCTCAAAATAAATATTACTGACACCGTTATCCCCTGATTCAAAAGCATTTCGGGTGGCTGTCAGCGTATAAGCCGTGGCGGTCTGTCCGGTGATGGAATAGGTAAAATGCGTGCCTGGTTCACCGTTAGGCACTTGAAAATCGATATTCGCGATTGTACACCCCACATATGTCCCCTGGTTGGAAACATAACACCTCTGAACAGCAGATCTTAGTGAGGAAAGCACCATAAAGGCCTCAGCGGAACGCGAATATTCAATGGTGCGGAAAAACCGGGGCAGGGCAAGACTGGCCAAGACCGCCGCAATAATAACAACGATGATGATCTCCAGAAGCGTAAAGGCTTTTTTATTTATCTTAGAACACATACTCATTTCAAGAAGGATTAGATTTTTTCTTTATTATACATAAAGATAAAGAAAAAGATAAGCCTTTCATTTTTAATTGCATCGCCCTTATTCGGGAATATCCTTCTTCTCGGCACCCATGTAATAATTGTATCCATAAGAGATGCCAACAAAAAGTGCACCCAGGATAATGAAGCTGATGATCTTAAAAACGATATCTAAATGGGACAAATCCACAAAAACAACCCTTATCAAGCTCAGGACCAACAAAAAAAGACCGCCTACACGCACGGTCTTATCTTTGGACAATATCCCGGCCGCAATCAACAAAACCCCGGAAACACCTAAAGCCAAAGAGATCCACTCGCCTGCCACATGCTGATAAACATGATTCACCAAAAGCGCCATGGCACTGATAAAGATCACAAACTCTTCATTTTTAGAAGCCACATTTTTAACTGGAAGCGCCAACCCGGCCTTACCCAAAACACCCTGATTCAACCGCAATTGGCGGTTGAATCCATACATAATCAAAAGAATCAAGACTTCCGCTAAAATTATCGCATAAACCGGCCCGCTGTAATGCGCATAAAAATCCCCAACAGTCGCCGGCACGATAATGAACGCTAATAAAAGCGCTCCATAAACCCGCAAACGCTTCATCCCAACGGCCAAAGACAACACATACAGCAGCAACAGCTCAAAGATCAATGCCAATGTAATCATCCCCTGGTCAAGGATGGACCATAAGACAAAAGTATAAGAAGTGAAGTAAAAGAATGCCAGTGCCGAAAAACCATGATTAAAAAAAAGATCGGTTTGATCAAGCCCTGTCATCCGGCGCTGCCTCTCTCCCGCCAGGGCGCAAAAGCCCAGGGAAAGAGATGTCATTAAATACATGAACTCGTACCAATCCCAGGAGAAACCGGGAAAAGACAAAACGCGCATAGGACCCGCGGGAAACACGCTTAGCAGTGTAAATTTTATTAAAAACAAAATTAAGACCACATAACTTAAAACCCGCAAGGTTTTATGTTTTAAAAGAAAACCGGCCATCAGCAAGAAAGGGATCTCTGTAATCCAGATCAGCAAGGTCTCCCGCGGAAGAAATTTCAACGGGATGGCAAGCGTCATGACCATAATGCCGACCACCAGATCACTCATGTAAACTTTTTCCCGTTTACGGCGTTTCATAAGCAAGGCTGCCAGCACATAAACAAGCCCCAGACCGAATATGATCTCAAACCGTTCTGCATAAAAAAGATCCATGATCGAACGATACGCAAGGGCATAGAACAATACAAAATTGAAAAAATTGGCCAAGGTTAATCTTCGGCAGACAAGCGGATCGCGCGAACGGATCATATGCAGCCCCAAAAAAAACAGCAACCAATAAGAGGCTAAAAAAATCAGACTTAAAAAAGGCTGATAAAGGCCGGGGAAGACTCCCCAGGCCGCATCGGTCATCGGACCGGTTCCCATGTTCGGAAGGACCCAGGCGGCATGGACGCAATACGTTAAACCCACACCGAAAAACAACATATGCATCCACTGATATTTATAGGCCAGGATCAGAACAATAACCGCCAGAAAAAAACAACTGATAAAGGTAAAAGAGGTAACCGCGCCCAGCGTTGAAGTAACATAGGCCACACACAAAGCCATGGAAGTCATGGACTCAGACTTGTACTTAACCGAATGGATGACCATACCTGTTGCCACCAAGGCCAAAAGAACGATATCAACAAATTGGTTTTGAATAACGCGGGATGCCTCGAAATGATGCATGGCAAATGTGGTAAAATAAGTCATGGCCCAGGCACTTCCGATCAAGACCCGTCCGAAGCGCAAAAATTTTTCCTTCTTTTCCAACCGCGATCCCCAAAAGAACAAAGCCACACTCAAAAGATAACCGAAAGATATTTTTAATAACGGCGTGAAATACTTAAAACTATAAGTAATCAAAAACCCCACACCCAGGGCAAAAATCACAACTCCGATCTTATTGAGCCAATACCGGCCGAAAGCCAGCTCCATATCCTCAGACGGCTTGCGCGCAGAAGGCGCTTCTTTAGTGATCACGTGCGCTTTCCGGGCGGGTTCCGGGACTTGCGGGAGGGCTGGCTCGGGCTTCCCGGCCTGGGCTTCTGGTGCAGAAACCTCTGTGGATTGTTTAGGGGCTTCACCTGTTGAGGATAAACCAGGAAGCTGTTTCACCTTCTCTTCTAAGGCGTCAATGCGGCCCTGAATAAAACGGTATTGCCGGCGCAAGATGGCCAACTGATTTTCAAAAAACTCTTTCGAATGCTGAATATCGGAATTGTTCTCTGTCATTATTCCTTCCTTTTTTTAAATTTATCCTGATAAAAATGGCTCTTTTCAAAAATGTTTTTGAAAAAAAAGTTTTCACGTGAGGACTGTTTGAGCATAAACATTTATGATTAAATTCCTTTTGCCATTTAAAACTTTAATGAACCATAAAAATCACATGTCCCTTTTGCGTATTGAGGCGGCCGGGATACCATACCAAACATCCCTTTGGGGCACCTTGCTGTTTTTCAATAAAACCGCGCTTGCCCCGATAAGCGCCCGGTCACCGATCTCACATCCAGGCATAACGGTCGCATGGGAGCCGATCGTAACCCCTTTGCCGATCTTCACTTTCTTCAGTTTCAACCGTCCGCCTTCCACAATATGACAATTGATTATCGCGCCGCCTCCGATAACCGTACCGTCACCGATCTCTAACAGCGTCGCGTCAAAAATATATTTGGAATTGATCTGAACATTCTTTCCGAGATTTGCGCCCAACATGCGGAATAACAAATTGGCAAAAGGGGTCAACAGAATAAAATCAATAAAAGTATAATGGATCATCAAATAAAGCGAACTCATAAAAACCCACTTAAAGGCCTCCCAGGAATACATGGGATAAATACCCTCTTTTAACCGGAATCTAAAGAGTAGCCGGAAAAAGCCTACAAGCAGGATCAAACATAATCCAAAAAGGAAAAAACCTAAAGCCAACGTAACCCCCAAAAAAAAGAACCGCGCAAGCAAACTCAAAGGTTCAGACAAGATCCAGATGCGATGGACGAACATCAAGGATGGGACAAGCGCCGCGCCATAAAACAAGGAACCTAAAGTATAAATACATATAGTCACAAGGCCTTGCAAAAGCGTAATTACCCAAGATCTCATTCCCTCTCCTCCTTTATCTGTCATTTTTTATTACTATGTCTATCGACGGATCGCTCGCTGCATCCGGGGACATTAAAGTGTCTCTTTAAACCACTCTTTAAATAACTTCATAATGCCCTTGGGATCCCTGCGATAAAGATATTCCGCGTGGGTGCCTTCCTCAATCAGTTCCAGACGTTTTATCCCTTTGGCTTTACGGTGCAATGCCTCAGAATGCCAGGAACCGATCAGCCAGTCCTTTTTCCCGTGCACAAAAAGTTTCGGGACAGTGATCTTATCAACAACATCTATGGGTTTCACTT